>CAKVGW010000006.1 GCA_934747325.1 uncultured Candidatus Melainabacteria bacterium
AAAATCCAAAACAGAGAATACAAAGACGTAATTTTAGAACTTGCCGACAAATACGGAATCGAACTTCCTAAAAAATACGGTGCATCTTCTGAAACAAAAAGTTTAAAAAAAGACATGATAAAAGCATGCGCGAAGGCTGCAAAGTTTTATCACATGCAACTTAGAAGTGCTGACGACGCAAACAAAGCGATGACCGCGCTTCGCAAACGCAACGTGGATGATACGATTATTGATAAGTTTACTTTGGGTTGGGCGCCAAACAAGTATGACACTTTGTATAAAGAACTTAAAAAAGAATTCAAGGATGAAATTTTAGAAAAAGCCGGACTAATTCTAAAATCAAATTCCGGCGGATATATTGACCGTTTTAGAAATAGAATTATAATTCCTATTCAAAACGAAAACGGAGAATATGTTGCCTTTGGTGCGCGTGCGGTTGATGAAGGACAAAATCCAAAATACTTAAATTCATCAGATTCTTTGATTTATAACAAAAGTAAACTTTTGTTCGGTCTGAATTCTGCTCAAGACGCGATTAAAGCAGAAGATGGCGTTGTAATTATGGAAGGATATTTTGACGTAATTTCAGCACAAGCGCATGGAGTTGGAAACGCAGTCGCTTCTTGCGGAACAGCCTTAACACCTGACCACGTTAAATTATTATCCAGATATACAAAATCAAGAAGAATTTTTCTATCTTTTGATACTGATAAAGCCGGAGTCAACGCAACAACAAAGGGAAGTAACGTTATTAAAGAAACATTATCAACTTTGGGTGATGTTAAACAGTTTGATGAAAGTCATATAGCTTCTGCCGTTGATAACAAATACGCGTGTGAAATCCGTGTAGTTTCACCGCCTCAAGGCAAAGACCCTGATGAATTTATACGCACAATGGGCGGAGAAGTTTTTAAAGAATATATTAAAAATGCACCGCTTTTAATTGATTTTCTTTTAAACAATATTTTAAGAGAAAAAAATTCTGCACAAACTCCGCAAGAAAAAGCTGAATTAGTTGAAAAAATTATTGAAATTTTAAAAGATGTTAACAATAAAATTATTCAATCTGAATATGTAAAAATGGTTTCTACAGTTTTAGAAATCGACGAAGAAGCCATTCTGAAAGAACTTGCGCGTCATGAAAGACAAGGTGCATTAATCGAAAGGAATTTAAATACAAAAAAAGTTGTAACAAATTCTTCACAATTCGAGATAAAAGCGCAAAAAAATTTATTGAGCGTTTTTTTAGCAAGTGACAGTTCGTTAACCTTCAACCAAATAAACGAAATGTTACCTGAAAATATCATCCAAGATGAAACGTTAATAATTGTAAAAAATACAATTGACAAATTGGCGTGTACAATAAATAATGTTAAGGAATTGACCAAAAGCTTATTTACTGAATTCATAGAGGATGAGAATTTGACCCAAATAATTACAGACCTAGTCGAACTATCAGAAGCCTTTAACGGGCTTGAACCGGATGAGTTTGAAACTGCTGTAAGGGAAAACATCATAAGATTAAAAAGATGTTATCAGGAAAAAGATGCCGAAAAACTTCGTCAACAATACAAACAAGTAAACGATGACGAAATAGAAGCCCTAAAAATTCAAATGCAGCTTAGAGATAAAATTAAATTAAGGACTGGAGATAAATAAATGACCCAAAAAAGAAACTCACATTCATCAGTAATCAGCGTAGAAGACGAAAACATGGATTTGTTAGACTACGATTCTGAGAAAGAGGATGATTACATTGAAACTGATTTAGGTACTGATAATATAGAAGATATTATTACTTCATCTAAACTAAGCGGTGTAAAGAGCGATGATTTCTACATGATGGATTCTGGAGATTCTCATCATGAAGTGGCTGAAGTTGAAGTACCAAAAGGTGTTGCTGTAGAAGACCCTGTAAGACTTTATTTAAGAGAAATCGGTCGTATCAAATTATTATCAACAAGCGAAGAAATTGAATTGGCACGTAAAATTATCCAAGGTGGAACACCGGGTGCTATCGCTAAAAGAAAATTAGTTCAAGCAAACTTAAGATTGGTTGTAAGTATTGCTAAAAAATATGTTGGTCGTGGCATGCTTTTCTTAGACCTTATTCAAGAAGGTAACTTAGGTTTAATCAGAGCTGCTGAAAAATTTGACCACGAAAGAGGTTTTAAATTCTCAACTTATGCAACTTGGTGGATTAGACAAGCTATTACAAGAGCTATTGCAGACCAAGCAAGAACAATTCGTATACCTGTTCACATGGTTGAAACAATTAACAAACTTAAAAAAGTTACAAGAAGATTAGCTCAAGAACTTTCTAGAAAACCGACCGAAGATGAGTTGGCAGCAGAAATGGGCGTTTCAATTTCTAAATTGAGAGAAATCGTTAAGATTGCTCAAGAACCGCTTTCTTTGGAAACCCCAATCGGTAAAGAAGAAGATTCAAGATTAGGCGATTTTATCGAAGATAAAGAAGCTGACGCGCCAATCAAAACAGTTGCTTCTGAACTTCTTAGAGAAGATTTGGCAGAAGTTCTTTGCACACTTTCTCCACGTGAAAGAGATGTATTGAGATTACGTTTCGGTATGGATGATGGACGTCAAAGAACATTAGAAGAAGTTGGTCAATTGTTCGGTGTAACTCGTGAACGTATCAGACAAATTGAAGCTAAGGCTTTGAGAAAATTACGTCACCCAAATCGTAGCAAACGATTAAGAGAATATGTAGAAAACTAAAAATCAAAAAGGACAATTGAAAATATTCAATTGTCCTTTTATTTTAAAAATAAATGGTGCAAAGAATTGCACCCTACCTTTCTAAATTAAAAATAATTTAATACTATTTTCCGTTTTCCTTTTGTAATTTTTCATTTTTATTTTTATGCTATCATCTTATTATGACAAAGTTTTTGTTGATTAGCGAGGATAGTGAAAAAGAACAGATTTTAAGAGAAGTTTTTCCGATGGATGAAATTGCAGTTACGTCGGATGAACTCTTGATTTTTGACATTTTAAAAGTAGAAGAACCTGATATCGTTATTGTTGATGGCGATATTGAAACTTTGGATTTAAAACACTTGTGTCGAAAAATCAAGCAATATCCTGTTGTAGTATTACTTATGCTAGGTCAAAAAGAACTTAACAAGGATGTTTTACATAACGCAAATTTGTTTATTCAATCGCCGATTGATAAAAAGCTTCTTTCTGCGACTGTTGAATCAGGTTTAAAGACGCGACTTTCTTTATTAAAGATGACAAAATCTAACCAAGAATTAGCCAGAAGTCTTTACCAATTAAACGTTTTGTATAACACAAGTTCGCAACTCGCCGGTTCTTTAGACAAAGACAAATTAATCAAAATCATGATTGAAGGTATCGAAAAATCATTGAATTTTGAACTTGCTTGTACTCTGATGTTTCGTTCAGAACGTGAGCCCGTTTTAATAATCAATTCGATTTACAAAGTTTCTGACAGATTATTGGAAGCTCTAAAGCTTCGTGCAATTTTGAGTTACAAATCTTTGCTTGCAGACCCTCCTGTTGATATCAAAATCGGCAATTTAAAGATTGAAAAGAATATTAAGCATAATATTCAGGAATACGATTTTTCAATTCTTCGATACGATAATATGTTTGCGCCAATCACGCTGAACGATGAGTTTTTCGGGTTTACGGAAATTTATAGGGAGAAACCTTTTTCAACAGAAGACGCAACTTGTTTTCAAACTCTTGTTCAACAAGTTACAATTCCTTTGCAGAGCGCTTCTTTTACGCAAGAATTAAAAGCGACAAACAGAAAATTACAAAAACTTGAGCGTTTGAAATCAGAATTTATTTCAATTGTATCGCACGAATTAAGAACTCCATTGACCGCTATCAAAAACGCTATGGACATTATTCTTAGCGGTAAAGCCGGAGATATGACCGAAAATATAGAAAAATTTGTTTCTATGGGAAAACGTAATGCAATAAGACTTTCAGGAATTATCAACGACCTTCTTGATATTTCAAAAATCGAAGCAGGGAAAATGGATTTCAAATTTGAGCTTATTCATGTTGAGCCTGTAATTGAATATGTAAAAACAAATTTGTCAGAAGTTGCTAAAGAAAAGAATTTAACTATAAAATATATTCCATCGGGCGAAGATGTAGAAGTGTATGCAGACTCAAACAGATTAGAACAGGTGTTAACAAACCTTGTTTCTAATGCAATTAAATTTACGCCTGATGCGGGTGAAATTGAAATAACTTCAAAAGTTGTGAACGCTCGTGAACTTCAATATGACAATTGTTTTGAAGATGATATTAAAAAACTTCAAGGAAATTATTTGCAAGTTTGTGTAGAAGATCACGGTATTGGTATTGAACGTAAGGATTTAAATCATGTTTTCGATAAATTTGCACAAATAGAAAACTCACTTTCAAGAAAAGTCGGCGGTTCAGGTTTAGGTTTGCCGATTGCCAGACAGTTGATGGAATCTCATAACGGTGCGATTTGGTGCGATAGTGAAATTAATAAAGGTTCAAAATTCTATTTTGTAATTCCTGTTGCAAATGACAAAAGCAATTTTACAATGATAAGAAAACAACTTTCTCAAAAAGCACGTTCAAACGGTTCAACAATTGCGGTAATTAAAATTAAATCGACAAATGAAGTTATTGAAAACTTGCTTAAAGAAAATAATTTATTAAATAAAACATATATGACAAATTCTCTAATCGAAAAAGAAGGCGCTATGACAACTTTGTCGCTAATTTTAATGGACGGCGACAAACCTTCTGCCGAATTTTTGAAGAAAAAAATCGACTCGGTTATTGAGCAGAATAAAAACTTATACGGAGAATGTGATATAATGTATTCATACGAGATTGAAGGAGATACACATGAAAAAGATTCTTATAGTAGATGACGAGCAAGACATCGTAGAAAGTCTAAAGTTCGTTTTAGAAGTTTCGGGCTTTGTGTGTTATACGGCTTATAACGGAGAAGACGGCTTGAAGCTTGCAAAGGAGATAATGCCAGATTTAATTATCCTTGATGTTATGATGCCAAAAATCAACGGTTATAAAATCAGCCGACTCCTTAAGTATGACAGCAAATATAAAGATATTCCGATAATTATGGTAACAGCGCGTTCTCAATTGGAAGACAAAATGATTGGTGAAGAAACCGGAGTTAACGAATATATCACCAAACCATTTGAATTGGATGCGATTGTGAAAAAGGTGGAAGAATATCTTAAATAGGAGTTGAAGAGAGGAACAGTTGAAAAGCTGAAGAGTTTGAATGAATTTTATTTGTTTAATATTTAATACAAACTTTTCCACTTATCCACTTTTCAACTGTTCAACTAAATCTTATTGCTCAAAATTGTTTAATTTAAACAGGTACAGACATGGAAACAGTAAACAACAAAACATTAGAAAAACTTAAGTACGAGCTTGTTCGAGATGGCGTGGTTTCTTATGAAACCTTGGAAAAAGCCGAAGAACTTGCTAACGTACAAAGTATAAATATCGGTCAAGCTCTCATTAACTCAGGAATTTTAGCGGAAGATACCTTGTTGAAATTTTTGGAAAGCAAGTTACATATCCCTTACGTTAATTTGGAAGATTATGAACCCGATACCAAATGTTTTAAATATGTTTCTTTTGCGGATGCAAGAAGATATCGCATAATCCCGTTGTTTAAAATTGAAGATGTTTTAACTGTTGCAATGTCTGACCCGTTGGATTTGTTTGCAATAGACAAGGTTATTGAAACCGCAGAATGTTCAATTGAGCCGGTAATTGCTTCAGAAGCAAGCATAATCAAGAAGATTGATGAATACTACAAAGTTGCTGATACGGTTGACAGCATTACTTTGACTCCTGATGATGAAAAAGAATTTGATTGGACAGAAGAACTCCATAAAGAAGAAGCGGGCGAAGAACATATTCAGCACGTTATTAGAGCGATTTTAAAACAGGCTATTATTGAAGATATTCATGAACTTAACTTTGAACAAGTTGAAGAAGGTCTAAAAGTTGTATTCAAAAAAGATGGTGAAATATTTGATAAAGGTACAATTCCTGCAATTTTGAACTCAGCTTTTGTTTCCAAATTAAAAACGCTTTCAAATTTGGATGCTACCGTTTGTGAAATTCCGCAACTCGGTAAACTTTGTTTTAAAGTTGAAAACACAATGCTTATTGCGTCAGTTTCATCATTCCCAACGATTATGGGCGAAAGAATTTCTTTGAAGATTTATAAACCCCCTCGTCATTTAGACAAAATTATTACAGATGAAAAACAGAGAAGTATTATTGCACATGCACTTGATAATCCTGGAATAATTCTTGTTTGCGGTTCACCTTTGAGCGGAAAAACCCACGTAATTTACTCGCTTTTATCAGAGGTGGCTAAATCAGAAAAAAATATTATGACAATTGAATCAATTGCTAAATACGAACTCAAGGGCGTTAATCAGTGCGAACTTAACGAAAATATCGGTTTTAATATGGATAAAGCACTCAGATATGTTGAGTTTCAATCTCCTGATATCATTTATTTGGAAGGCGTTAAAACTCGTGATGCGTTTGAATTTTTGTCAGAACTTTTCTACAACGACAAAATTGTTTTAACTGAATTTATGGCAAACAATATGACTGATTTAAGACAAAAACTTGCTTTTGATGATTTTCAGTCTTTCAAATCATTGATTTCTTGCCTAATTTTTATTCACTCTAAAGACAGCGTGGAAGTGTTTGATAAAGCGACTTTGCAGAAATACTTGGCGTAATTCTTTAGTTGAAAATTGAATAGTTTTGTTCATTTTCAATCACCAACAGGATGAATTCTTGTGTTTGAATAATATTCATGATTAATTTTGTCTGCGTTTTCCACTCTTTGCAATTTATTATCTAATTCTGAATTTGGGCTAAGAGTGGTAGCCAATTTTAAATATTTTAAGGCAGATTTTGTGTCGCCAAACTTTTCGTAAATATCACCTAATTTATAGGCGGTTTCATAATGCCTTGTGTAACCGAATTTATATGCCTCACTGTAAAATCGCAAAGCTTTTTTGTACATTTGTCTTTTGTAATAAAATTCGCCAAGTCTAAAATATGCCTCCGGTTCATTTGGTTTGATTCCCATTGCGTCAAAAAACGCTCCTTTTGCATAACGGTCTTTACCTGCAATGTCATATAAAGTACCTAGTCTGGTCAAATACATAACGTTATCGTGATTTTTGTGCGCTAACATGTGATAAAGATTCAAGGCAGCTGTCATATCTTCACTATTTTTGCCGTTTCTTAATGCTAAATTGTAATAAAAACCGGCTTTAGCTTGTAATTCATCTTCATCTAATTTTGAGTAGTCAATTGGAATTGAATATTCTAAACCGCCTTGAATTGCAGAGAACACTGGTAATATGAACATATTTAAGATTAAAAATAAAAACAAAAATTTTCGATTCATAATAAAATTATACTGAAAAATGAATAGTTTTGGCAATTTTTAATCAGATTTCATCCAGAATTAATATATTAAGATTTGTTACGCATTTTTTAAGGAATGAAATTCTATTTCAAAATTATACTTAATATATATATGACACAAGGAAATTTAATACAATTAAAAATTGATAGAAGTTTGTCTTATACGATTGACAAGCAGTTGGATACGGAATTAGGTCAAGATATTCAACTTAACAACAATCAATGGCAATCAGTATTCAATATTGTTAAAAGTGATAAAGCGACGGAAAAACAACAATATCGTGGCAACGGCGAAAACATTAATGACGGTAAAGATTTTCGTGTAGACCAAAATCAAGTTTATAGTTTTACTCGAAATGCTTGGAATGCGATTTTAGACATTGCACGCGGTTCTATTAAAAAGGAAGAAGCTGAAACTCCGCAACAAGAAAATGTTCAAATGCCAACTTCTGATAAAGAAGTTAAAATGGGAACTGAAAAAGAAGCTTATGAATATGAAGATACAGTTCTTGATATTTTGAAAAAGGCAAATATTGACACTTCTGATATTGAAGTGAATGATGTTATTCAAAAATATAAAAATATCGTTGAATACAATAAAGCTAATAATATTGAAGTTGATGAAGCCAGATTAACAGAACGAATTGAAAATTATGCAAAAGGGTTGAAATTTGCAAAAGTTGAAGCAGGTTTTGATAGCGTTATTAAAGATGCTTATAATCAATCAGAATTCACAGAGGAAGAAATTGCTCAAATATTGCAAACAGAAGGTCAAGAAGGATTGACCCAAAGATATAAAGAAAAAACTGAAAAAACTTGGGAAAATTATGATAAAAACTTTAAAAATCAAGAAATAACAGATGCTATAAATAGTGGTAATATGACAAATTATAAAAATGCTCTTTATCAATTTGCAAAAGAACAAATTAAAACTTATGATGATTTAAAAGGCGATGGCAAAATAAGTTTTGATGAATTTTTAGCAAAAGAAGAAGAAAAAATTGGTGCAAAACTTGATGAAGAAGAAAAAGCCGGAGCTAAAAAGATTTTTGAATTTTTAGATAAAAATCAAAGCGGATATATTGATAAAGAAGAATTTGCAGCTTATTTATTGTCTATGGCAAAAATAACAGATGGTAATGAAAAGAAAACAGCTGATGATATTACATTGAAAGAATATATGATTACTAATAATGTGTTGTCTGAAATTGGTATGAATCAAGAAAGTAATGATTCAAAAATTCTTAAAAAATTATTTGACGTAAACTATAACGGCTTAACTTCAATAAAATAATAGCTTGATATACTGAATAAAGTATTAAGGTGTGCTTATTTGTGCGCCGATAACTTTTGTTTAAGTTCGGTATGTACGTGCGTCTTACTTTCTTTTTACTACTTGTACTGAAAACATGTTCATGCGACAATGTGATTAACTGGGAAACAGTATAAATAGTAGTAGTAGAAATATAAAGGAAATTAGGACAATGGCTAGAAAAACTCCATTAGAAAAAATCAGAAATATTGGTATTGCTGCTCACATCGACGCAGGTAAAACCACTACAACTGAACGTATCTTGTTCTACACAGGTAAAACTCACAAAATCGGTGAAACACACGATGGTGCTGCAGTAACTGACTTTATGGAACAAGAAAAAGAAAGAGGTATTACAATCCAATCCGCAGCTGTTACAGCTTCTTGGAAAGGACACCAAATCAACATTATCGACACACCGGGTCACGTTGACTTTACAATTGAAGTAGAACGTTCACTTCGTGTATTAGACGGTGTTGTAGCTGTATTCTGTGCAGTTGGTGGTGTTCAATCACAATCTGAAACAGTTTGGAGACAAGCTAACAGATACGAAGTTCCAAGAATGGTATTCGTAAACAAAATGGATAGAACTGGTGCTGATTTCTACAGAGTTGTAGACCAAATCAAAAACAGATTAGGTGCTAACGCAGTTCCTCTTCAATTACCAATCGGTGCTGAAGACAAATTCACAGGTCTTATCGACTTGATGACTATGAAGGCTGAAATCTATACTAACGACTTAGGTACAGATATCAGAGAAGAAGAAATTCCAGCTGATATGGCTGAAAAAGCTAAAGAATACCACGATGCAATGGTTGAAGCTATCGCATCTGAAGATGACGCTTTGATGGAAAAATTCTTCGAAGATCCAGATTCAATTACAGTTGATGAATTGAAGGCTGCATTAAGAAAAGCTGTTTGCGATAACAAAATCGTTCCTGTAACTTGCGGTACAGCATTCAAAAACAAAGGTGTTCAATTGTTATTAAACGCTGTTGTTGATTATATGCCATCACCGGTTGATGTTAAAGCTATTGAAGGTGAATTAGAAGACGGTACAAAAACTGAAAGACATTCTTCTGACTCTGAACCATTCTCAGCTTTATCATTCAAGGTTATGACAGACCCATTCGTAGGTCGTTTAACATTCTTAAGAGTTTACTCAGGTGTTATTACTGCCGGTTCTTACGTTCTTAACTCAACTAACGGTAAGAAAGAACGTATTTCAAGATTGGTTCGTATGTACGCTGACCAAAGAATCGAAGAAAATGAAGTTTACGCTGGTGACATTTGTGCAGCAGTTGGTTTGAAAGACACTACAACAGGTGATACATTGTGTGATGAAAAAGCACCAATCATCTTAGAAAGAATGACTTTCCCTGAACCTGTAATTTCTGTTGCTATTGAACCAAAAACAAAAGCTGACCAAGATAAAATGGGTATTGCTCTTCAAAAACTTGCTGAAGAAGATCCATCATTCAGAGTTAAATCTGATACAGAAACAGGTCAAACAATTATTTCAGGTATGGGTGAACTTCACTTGGATATCATCGTTGACCGTATGATGAGAGAATTCAAAGTAGAAGCTAACATCGGTAAACCTCAAGTTGCTTACAGAGAAACAATCAGAGGAACAGCTGATCAAGATTCTAAATTCGCTCGTCAATCAGGTGGTAAAGGTCAATATGGTCACGTTAAAATCAGAATTTCTCCAGCTGAAGAAAATGCCGGTTTTGTATTCGAAAACAAAATCGTTGGTGGTGCTATTCCTAAGGAATACATCGAACCTGCAAGAAAAGGTATGGAAGAAGCTCTTGAAGGCGGTATCCTAGCAGGATTCCCTATGATTGATGTTAAAGTTGAACTTTACGATGGTTCTTACCACGAAGTTGACTCTTCAGAAATGGCGTTCAAAATCGCTGGTTCTATGGCAATCAAAGAAGGTACTAGAAAAGCTCAACCTTGTATCCTTGAACCAATGATGAAAGTTGAAATTGAAATTCCTGATGAATTCACAGGTACAATCATCGGTGACATTTCAAGAAGACGTGGTCGTGTTGAAGGTCAAGAACCTCAAGGTAACACAGGTAACGTAATCGTTAGAGCATTAGTTCCATTGGCTAATATGTTCGGTTACGCAACTGATTTGAGATCTAACACTCAAGGTCGTGGTACATTCTCTATGGAATTCCACAACTACGAACAAGTTCCTGCAAATATCGAAAAAGAAATTATCGAAAAATCAGGTGCAAGTAAGTAATCAATCCAAATAAATATTAGATGATGGCGAAATTCTTCAAAATTTCGCCATCATTTTTTATCAAATTAACAAATTTTATTTTTAGCATTTTTAATTAATATTAAGTATTAGGAGATAAACATGTCGTTAAATATATTAGGAATAGGAAAATTTGACAAGCAGTTAAACAATGCAAATATATATAACTCAATGCTTGATTCAAAATATATAATATCAAGATTCGAAGTAAACAATGCAAATAATCACATATTAGATTGCATAAAAAACCCAACAATTGGACTTTTAGCCAGAACCGAAACACAAACTAATGATTGTCCCAAAATGATAAAAGCGAACAAAAATGTATTGCAAAATTCAGAAAAATATATGACAACCAGAAATTTATTTGTTGATTCATACATTTCTAATTATCCCAAAACAGGCAAAGCTAGAATGTTTTTAATCGACAACCATTACATAGTTTTGAATAAAGTAAAAAAAATAACCAAAGACTTCAAACGCAACTTTTTTAAAAAATTTGGAGTTTAAATAATTAAAATAAAAAATCTCTCTTGCAAAACATTTAAAATTGTAAGAGAGATTTTCAAATAAAACTAGGAAATCAATTCAAAATGATTCTTATTGTATTTAATCAGCCCCTCTTTTTGCAGTTTAGAAAGCTCAAAACTCATTGCACTTCTATCAACATTTAAATAATCCGCCAAATCTTGACGATTGAATTGTATATCAAATTCATTCGAATGATTTTTTTGAGCTTCGTTTGATAAAAATGTCAAAACTTTATCACGAATTGTCTTTTGAGAAACATTTTCAATTTTTTGTATAAGCTCGATATTTTCTTTTGATAAAATTTGAAAAAGATTATTAATAAGAACTTTATGTCTTGTACAAGCATTTTGACACATTGAAGTACATTTTTCGTAACTCAATATCAAGACTAAAGTATCTTCCACTGTAATAGCATCCACACTGGATTCAACATTTTTTGAACCAACAAAAGATAGTGCTAAATTTTGATTCTTTCCAAGTCTTGAAATAATGATACGACGCCCCCAATAAGAATCCTTTTCAATATTCACTCCACCATCTAAAATTAAATAGATATTAGATATAACATCACCTTGGCGAATTATCATCTCCTCTTTTTCATATTTACGAACCCTTGCATGAAAACACTCCAAAAGCCCTCTTAGCTCCTCGTCATTCATGCCGTAAAAAACAGGCGAATTTTTTATTTGATTATAATATTTTTCTATACGTTCCATATTTGCCTCGTTTGTTTTGTAATTTCTTTCATAATTTAGTTGATAATACTATCTAACAACATTTCTGTTGTTAAAACAACGGAAATGTTGTTAAATATAGTTTATAATAAAAATGTAAAAAACAAAAGAACAAAAAAGGAGATAAAAATGGCAACACAACAAGAAGAAAATTTAATTAATCTATTAGATGGCTATGTAGAAAAAGGTGGTCATCACCTAAACGTAAACGTATTCAACAAAGAAACATTGCTAGACGCACAAAAACATCCTGAAAATTATCCACAGTTAACAGTAAGAGTTTCAGGATATGCCGTAAACTTTATTAAGCTAACTAAAGAGCAACAAGATGATGTAATTTCAAGAACATTCCATTCATCACTTGCAAAATAGTGTTGTCGGCGATGAGGAGTATTATAAGGCGAAGCCTTTAGGCTTCGCCTTAATTTGTAAAAAAATTTCGTAGTATAATTTTTAATATGAAAATAAAAATTATTGCACTTGGAAAAATTAAAGAAAAATTTTTGAAAGACGGAATTGACGAATTTTTAAAACGTCTTACTCCTTATGCTTCTGTAGAAATTGTAGAACTTACGCCAATTGAAATCAGAGATGAAAACCTGACTCAAAAAGCTTTAGAACAAGAAGGAGAAAAAATATTAGCCAATATTAAAAATGATTCGTTTGTAATTACAATGGAAATCTTGGGCAAACAACTTTCATCAGAAGACTTTGCACAAAAAATTAACGAAGTTTCAATGAACGGAATTAGTGAACTTGTTTTTGTAATCGGCTCTTCTTGTGGTTTATCGCCAATCGTTTCTAATAGAGCAAATTTCAAGCTAAGTTTTTCTAAAATGACTTTTTTACACCAATTTGCACGTTTATTATTAGTGGAACAAATTTATCGCGCATTTAAAATACTAAAAGGCGAAACATATCATAAGTAAATAAAAAGGGTGCAAATGCACCCTGAAAATCCAACTATCACAAATCAATATATTATAAAAATTTCATACTTCGCTTCGAAGGTCTTCAAGTCGTTGAGTCGTTAGGTCATTAAGTTCAAATAAATATTTAAAACAAACTTAACACCTTAACCACTTAAAGCCTTAACGACTTCCTAAAGTGGTTTATTCCACAAAGATTCAGCGAATTTGCTTTGAACAGCACCATTTTCAACTGACAATGAAACATTGCTTGGAGTGAAAATGAATACCATATCACTGATTTTTTGAGCAGTTCCGCTTAAAGCGTGAGAAGCACCACAAACAAAGTCAATTGTTCTTTGAGATTGTTCTTTATCTAACAAATCTAAATGAAGGATAACAGTTTTTTTGTCAATTAATTTCTTAACGATTTGAGCTGATTCTGAGAATGAACGAGGTTCAATAACAGTAACTTCACTTGATTTATATGAATTTGGATGAGAAACTACTTTTGATTCTCTTTCAAAAGAACGTTCAGGTTTTGAATTAACTCTAGTGCCGTACATGCTGTCAATATCTCTATTAATAGCTAAAGTACCGTCTGTTTCATACTCGCCATCATTGTCTACTAAATCCATGAAAGCATCTTCGCCTTCTCCATCGTTAAAACTTTTTGCAAAAAAGTTTACAAACCCTTTTAATCCTTCTGATAATGCCATTTCTCCTCCAATTTATATTTTTAACTAAATAACTTTCTACCTACTCTAATAATTGTTGCACCTTCTCTAATCGCAATTTTGTAATCGTTGCTCATTCCCATTGATAATTCCGGAAGCTTTATGTCAAATTCACGTTCAAGTTCATCTCTAAACATACGGATATCTTTGAATAATCCTTCCAATTCACTATCATTTAAATTAAGCGGTGCAATATTCATCAAACCGATTATCTCAAGCCCTTTCAGTTTTAAAAGTTCTTGCATATCAGCCTTCAAAACATCTTTTGCATAACCAAATTTTTGTTCTTCTTCTGCATTATTGACTTGTAATAAAACTTTCTCTCTCTTATTTAATTGACAAGCCGCATTTGATATAGCTCTTGCAACTTTTAATGAATCCACCGAGTGAATTACATCAAAATGTTTTACAACTTTTTCGACTTTATTCGTTTGCAAGTGTCCAATAAAATGGAATGTTGAATTTTGTTTAATCTCTTCCGGCAAAGCTTCAATCTTGTTGATTGCATCAATTGCTCTGGATTCTCCAAAATCTCTTATTCCAACTTCAAACCCTGCTTTTATGGAATCAAGTCCGAAATATTTTGTTACTGCGATTATTTTAATTTTAGAATGTGCGATATTTTTTTGGATTTCCTCAAGATTTGCTCTTACCTTAGCGCGGTCAATATGAACATCCTCGCCCCAAATTTGTGATGGTATTAACATTTCCCTCAATCCCTTTACTGTATTATATAATACAAACCATGTTCTGCACAAGTCTTTGTTTGTAACAACTTTCAAGCTATTTTTAGAACATGCTGAAACCCATGTTTCACATGGATTTCAACCATGTTTTAAAATGTTAAGTTTTGTAAAGTTGCATTGTTTTGTTAAGAATTTGACATGATTTTTGCGACTTGTGCTTACAAAAGGCATGCCATTTTTTGAGAGTTGAAAAGTTGAATAGCGAAATAGTTGAAGAGTTGGTTATAATATAAAGTTTTATAATTACCTTTCCACTATTCAACCATTCAGCTTTTCAACTTATTTATTATTGTCCTAAATAGCTCAAAGTTTCCATAACGCTACTTGCCGTAGAGAACACCCTTGAGTTCATCTGAATCATTCTCTGTGCTGTAATCATGTTAGAAAGTTCTGCAGCAATATCAACGTTAGAACCTTCGTAACCGCCTGATTCTATTGAACCGAAAGAAACTTCGCCTGCCATACCATAATAAACTTCACCTACGTCAGCACCCCATTCCCAAAGGTTATTGTTAATAGAAACTAAGCCCTCTTCGTTCACCATTGTAGCAAGTTCAATAACAAAGTTTGAATTTTCAATACTAGAACCTGTTGCTTGAACATCACCACTTCTAATTGTAACACCTTGTGGAGTTGTGTATTTCCATTGTGTTGTATAAGTATCATCTACATATTGGGTCAAAATAGAACCATCGCTATATGTTGCAGCAATAATACCATTTTCGTCAACTGTCGTTGATTTTAGCGTAATGCCGTTTTGGTCGTTATAATTAACCATTTCTTGCAATGCTACGGTTTGGTTAATTTGCTTTGTTGACGGATTATTATTACTAATACCTGTTTGACCTACAAAGTTACTTGTTGCTGAATCAAAAGTAATATTTGCACCTTGCGTATATGAAACAACACCATTAGCCACACTAAATTCTACGTCATCAACACCAGCAGCCTTAATTTGTTGATTAAATTTAGCAATTACTTCACCCATTGTAGGATCACCCTTATCAACAGTTAGAGTAATTTTCGTACCATTTATTGTCACATCAATATTACCATCTGTAATACTGGCATTATTTAATTCGCTCAATTTTTTGTTAGCAATATTTGCATCACCTTTAACAACAGCAGCTAAGTTTTTAGGAATTTGAACTGTTTTTCCTGAACTTGCGTTAGAATAAGGAGTTCCAGCTGCAACAACTTTCATGCCGGACTGATTTACAACATTTCCTTCCGAATCAGTTGAAAAAACACCGTCACGTGTATAATACAATTTGCCGTCAGAATCTTGTACAACAAAGAAACCGTTACCTGAAATCATTAAATCCATATCACGCCCAGTGCTTACAAAATCACCGGCAGTAAAATCTCTTGTAATACCACCAACTTTTACACCAAGACCAATTTGTTTAGGGTTTGTACCACCGCCGTCTTTAGTAGCTGCGCTACCATAAGACAGGTTTCTTGAATATAGTGTTTCAAAAGTCATATTAGCAGACTTGTAAGCTGTCGTATTGATGTTTGCAACGTTGTTTGCTACAACGTTGATTTGTGATTGTCCGGCATTTATACCGGTACTGGCTGTGTGTAATGCTTGTGACATTTATGTCGTCCTCCTGTTGTTGTCTGGGTTTTGTTTATCGTAGAATTTGCTTGTTTGTTGTTTGCGGAGTTGAAAAGCGGAAAGGTTGAATAGTTATTTATAATTATATAAAACAAAATAAGTCTAAAAAAATTTTTAAAACAAACTTTTCAACCATTCCACCTTTCAACTCTTCAACTTTATTAACTCTTTGTCGTATCGCTTGTGCCTTTACCACTTTCTCTAATAGAAGTAATATTCGAAATAGAATAATATTCCCCGTTAACTTTAACTTTACCTGTGCCATCTTTAAAGTTAGCTTCAGTAACTTTACCTGTGATTTCTGTTGTTTTAGAACTATCTTTTTCATCAGGAATTGTAATTGTAACTTCTTTTCCAACCATTGAAAGCGTTTGAGTAATTTCGGCATTCATCGCCATATCTTTATACATTGCAGAAATATAATTCATACAATTTGTTAAGCCTGTATTCATTTGAGTCATTTGCTCAAGAGAAGAATACTGAGCCAACTGCGACAACCATTCAGTATTATCAGTCGGTTGTGTCGGGTCTTGGTTCTTTAATTGTTGCAACATAAGATTCAAAAACATGTTACTGTCATTTTTAGAACTTGTTTTTCTTTCCGTTGTATTTGATTGTGTAAATGCAGTCTGGTTCTGCAAATTTGTTATTTCAGTTGAAACTGTGGTCATAACCTTCTCCTAATTTTCTTCATTTTGCGCAAATGACATCATTTCTTCAAAACGTTCTTTTTCCTTTTGTCCTTTGCGTGAGCCTTGCTCTTTGTTTCCGCCTCTTGAACCTTCTTGTTCAGTCCAATCCGCGTTGTATTCACTCTCTTGCGTTTCGCTTAATTTTACTGTTACATTGTCAACATTAACACCTTGTGTTAACAATGAATCTTTAAGTCCGTCCAACCCCTTCATAATAAGATTTTTAGCATCCTGCGTTGCAACCGTAAATTGTGCCGACAAACCTTCTTTTGTATTTATAAGTTGTACCGAAACCTTACCTAAAGACTCAGGATTCAAAACAATGTTTACCTTAGAGCCTGTATTCATATTTTCCATTTGCTTAGAAATTTGATCAATAATTTTGCTCGGTGTAACATCGCTGTTTCCTGTTGGTTTCGCTGCTTGAAGCGATACATTAGACTGAGTAGAGTCTGTTTTTAACTCCCCAAAATTTGCGTCTGCTTGCTGCAAACTTGCTTTAATCCCCTGTTCTTCCGCTGTCTGGTTTTGCATCAAATCTGAGCTCTCTTCTTCACCTGATGACGTATCAGTCTCCACAGATTCAATGTTTA
Source organism: uncultured Candidatus Melainabacteria bacterium (assembly GCA_934747325.1). GTDB lineage: Bacteria > Cyanobacteriota > Vampirovibrionia > Gastranaerophilales > Gastranaerophilaceae > CAG-196. The sequence continues at coordinate 17,638 of CAKVGW010000006.1, forward strand.
ACTCTCTCAAAGTATCTTCGTCAACAAGTTCTTCTAAAGTTTTTCCTTCACTCTCCTCTGCATTTTCCGCTTTTAGAGGCGTAATTTCAGGCAAATCATCTGTGTTGTTGAATTCGAAATCTTCAAGCACCTTATCCAAATCTATTCCGTTAATCGTTACATTAAGTTCATTTTCTAATGTTTCACTAACATTCTCAATTACTTTTTCCGCAACGTTCTTAACTGTATTTTCAACTTGTCCTATTTGGTTTGTAATTTGTTCTACCAAAGGCTGAACAAGATTTTGTAATGTTGTTTCTACATCTTCCAAAGTTGTATTTTCTGAAACCGAATCTTCTGACTCTATAGCACTATCAGTAACTTCTGTATCATCAGCACTTGCTAAAGACAAATTCAAAGCTGATTCACTTCCAACTTCTTTATATGTTTCTTGAATTTTATCTTGCAATTTTTGAAAAGTATTTTCCGCAGTTTTTTTCATTCCGCCAATACTGTCTTTTACTGCATTAGCTTTTGTTTGCAAGCTTGTTTGCTTGTCTAAAACATTTTGAAAATCAGACTGCGTAAAATCTTTTGCGCCGAGTTTATCGCTAAAAGATTGCTGATTATTAGTTATTAAATTGTTTAATAATGCTTGTGTCATCCGAGTCTGAACCTTGCTGATGTTATATCGTCAATTTCTTTCATTTCCGCTTGCAGAAAGCTTTTATAAAACTCTTTTTCTTGCTTTTCTTTAAGCTTTTTAAGAACTTCCACTTTTTGATGTGCTTCTTTTACTTCTTGTTGTTTTCTTGAAAGAATGTGCTTTGTGTTATTGATTATTCTTTCTTGATTATTTGCGTCAGTTACGAGTTTTATACCGAATTTTCTGTGGCTTTCAATTTGCATGATATCCAACTCTGACGCCGAATAAAGAGCTTCCATCTCTAAAGTATTATTGTCTTGAGCTTGCAGGATATTTTGAAGTTTTTCTTGTTGCAAATTCAAAGCTGCAACAATTTTAGCCATTTCCATTTGTCTTTGCTCAAGTTCTTTTTCTCGCATGTCAAGCACGACTTGCAATCGAAACTTGAATTTCTTCAATTTTACCTACCTCACCAAGATGATACTAAAATTAATACTATTAGTACCTCTTATACTTTACATCATGTCGGCATGCTTCCCATCATTTATTTGGTTGATTTATTTTAAGTTGTTTCAAAAAACTTTTTGTCGTAAAGGATGAGAATAGAACGGAGATAATTATTTATATTTGTTTTCGGTGCAAAAAATTTGCACCCTACCTTTTTTCAATTGAAAATGGATAATGGACAATGGAAAATTATTTAAAACAATTTTCAATTTTCCACTTTCAATTTTCCGTTTAAGAAGTAAGGTGCAAATTTTTACACCATTAACGTTTATACGTTTGCCGTGCTGGATGAACTAGTTTAACGCAATCTATCAACATCCTAAACATCTTCAAATAAATCTTTTAATGATACATTAAGAGCCTTCGCGATATCAATTAATGTATACAAAGAAGGGTGGTCAAAACCAACTTCTATTTTGCCAACAAAATTTAAAGACTTGCCAATTTTATCTGCAAGAATTTGTTGAGTAATTCCTTCTTTTTTACGGAATTTCTTAATATTAAGTCCAATTTGTTGAAATTCTTGTTCGTGCATTACGTACAGTCTAAACGTAAATAATTGTTAATTATACGTGCTAGAATTACATAATTGCTGTATAATATTTTTACTTTTTAAATGGGATATAAAATATGAAGCAAGAATTGATAAAACATTTAAATAATATAGAACGTTTGGTACAAAAAAATTATATTACATTAGAAATAATAAAAAACTTTTATGAAAATTGTGATGGTGGTTTTGAAAACTCTCAAAAAACGCTTATAATATTGAGAGATATGATTGAACAACAAAAGTCTGTTTTGTATGGTTTTAACACATTTATTACATCACTAAAAGAACAAAAATGATATTTGCAAATAGCAAGTAGGTTGGGAAAAGCGGAAGCGGTTCCCAACTATTATATTTCCACAAATATAATATTAATTGGTGCAAAAATTACACGCAACTTATTCTACAGTGCAACATCAACTGGTTTAATATATTTTAATTTTACAATAAAAGCTTCACCTTGCTGTTCCGTTCCTACACATTCAAATTGAGAACACCTTGGAAATACAATTTCATTATTTATACCATATCCCGTTTTTGAAACTCTAGCTCCTTTTGGAATTAATATATCATATATAATCCCTTTGTTATCAGGTAAATAAATTTTTGCATACTCTATATCTGATGTTGCATAAGCATATTCAGGCATTCTAATAATGTCACCCTTTTTTATTTTTAAACTTTGAGCATAACGTTTATATTGATCTGAAAAATCAGGTTTTTCATTTACACATCTAAAAACTTTTAAATCCTCTTTAAGTTTTGGTAATACTTTAAACTCTTTGTCTGTAATTTCAATCATTTCTTTTGGCGTTATTCCTGTGCATAGGAACTGTTCTGTTAAACCTTTAGGATTAACACCGGTCGTAAGATGATGATTAATTCCGTTTAAATATCCATGGTGCGTTACATTTCCGGTAATCCTACATCTTCGATATCTTTTTAAATCAGCTTCACTCCATATTTTTTGACAAAAAGGTTGAATCTCTTTCGCTTTTGGATTCTTAGCAAGATATTCGGCAACAATCGTTTTACCATTTTTTGTTGCTGATTTTTGAAGATTTTGTTTTTCAAAGATTTTAGATAGAATTTCAAATTTGAACATTATATTTTTCCATATATATAAAGTATTCAAATATAATAAAATTGCTTTTTGTGGTTACATTGTAAACATTTAAAAATGTTTTTCAAAATAGCAAATTTTATTTTCACAGTTTTTAAAAATAATATGAACATACAATCAAAAACATATCAACCTACATTTACCGCAAGAAACGCTGAAGTTAGGTACGCTGATAAAATAATGCGTAACTTAATGCTTGAATACCCTGCATTCTCAAGTTCACGCGTAAAATTTTATGATTGTTATCAAAAACAAAGACCTAAAGTATTTGAAAAAGTTCTTCCAATATATTGGAAATTACACGCAGAAAGAAATGATTTATCAAAATACAAAGGAATTGATCTTATCAACGCTACTTTAGAAATGGTAAAAAGGGATAAAAATGCGAACTGCGCTGAATATGCAACAATGGCGAGAGCTGCATTTTTAGCAAACGGATATAAAGATGTAAGATTAGGTTCTCTTAGAATTAATTATCCAAAAGAAGGCGCTTCTCCAATGACGACCAGCGAAAAAGTCGACCATAGAGTTCTTATTGTTAACGCCGGTAAAAATGCAAAGCTCGATAATCCTGACACTTTTTCAAAAAAAGCTATTATTGTCGATCCGTGGGGCGGTTTTTGCGACTATGTTTCCAACGCTTTTAACACATACAAAGGAATTTTTCTTAAAAACTTAAAACCCGAAAAAGAAAACGCAATCAAGAAATTTATATTTGAAGAATGTAAACCAATGAATATTACACTTAAAACCTGTTCTTCTATAAGAGGAAAACACCCTGAATTAATCGTCAAATAAAACCTTATTCTCTAATTTTTCATTTTGTCCTATTTGTATTAAACAATATAAGAATATTATAATTCTATGTTACATTCATAATTAATAGCTTTCCCAATCAAATATGCTGTAACTAGCATAAGATAAGGAATTGCAAATATGTATATTATAGAAAACGCCATAGTTAAAGCTGGCACCGGAATTAGTTTATCAGATGTTAACACACTAAATAAGACATTGAGTAACCACAAAACTAAAACAGAAAAGGTATATTGTTTTTTACCTTGAGAAACAAAGTTAACAGCTTTATCAAATCTAAAATATGCAAATAAATCATTTGTCTGCACAAAAATCCAAGTTAAAGCCGGCTGAATAAATGTTATAGCTAAAATTAATAGCAGCATAAAAAAACAAATAATCATACTAATTATATTTTCACCACTGCTAAAAACAAATGGGATTAACAATACAATAGCCATTCCTAAAGCAAACAATGCGCCCGCAATATAATTTCTTATGCCAAATATAAAGTTTTGTTTGAAATTCATAAATGGTAAAACAATATTTTCTTTTTGTTCAGAAACTGCTTTTACACAATTTAACCAATAACCGCACATTACACAAGCGATTACTAAAATAAAAATTATTGCCAAAATAGTGCCTAGAATTCCCAACTTTACACCTAGCAATAGTAAAACTATACAAAGTCCCATCAAACCATACAAAGTAAATATTTTCTGCATGATTTTATTATCTTTTGTCATGTACGTAAAAGCTCTTAACATGTTTCCTCCAAGCTAATAATATCATTCTAGCAGTTTTAAGTAGTTAAACATCCTGCATATAGATTACTCTAACATATTACATGTTAAGCACACTTGTTTAACATTTATTGAAAAACATTTTTAAATTAAAACAAATAAAAAAGGAGCCGAAGCTCCTAATTCTAATAATGGGGCGGATAGTGGGATTCGAACCCACGCATATCGGAACCACAATCCGAGGTCTTGACCACTTGACGATATCCGCCATGAATTTCAATAAGTTAAGTATACCAAATAAATATTTTTTCGCAAGTAAAAAAATAAAGCTCCTTTATAAAAAAGGAGCTTTATTTTAAATTTCAAATAATTAATTAATTCTTTGGAACATATAACCAATACCACGAGCTGTCAAAATAAGTTCAGGGTTTGTTGGGTCAGTTTCCAATTTAGAACGCAATCTTGAAATGTGAACATCTACTACACGAGTATCAATTCTATGGTCTGCAGGATAAGACCATACGTGTTGCAAGATTTCGTTTCTTGAGTATGCTTGACCTGAGTTGTTTACAAGCAATTCCAACAAGCTGAATTCCATACCTGTAAGTCTGATTCTTTCATTCTTTCTATAAACTTGTCTTCTTGCTGTATCAATTTTAATAGCACCTGTTGTAATAACATTCTTGCTACCTTTAGAAGAGCCTGAACCTGATGCAGCAGCGCCTGTTGAAGACGCAGGAATAATTACATCCTTACTGATTGTTCTTCTTAAAACAGCTTTTACACGAGCTTCTAATTCCTTAGGGCTAAAAGGTTTAATTACATAATCATCAGCACCTAATTCTAAGCCTGTAATTCTTTCTGAAACATCGCCCAACGCTGTTAATATAATAATAGGAACATCTGATGTTCTACGAATTTCTCTAGTTACACCGTAACCATCCATTTTTGGCATCATGACATCTAACACAACTAAATCGGGATTAGTTTTGTTGAACACTTCAACAGCTTCTTCACCGTCTTCAGCAGTTACAACGTCATAACCAACCATCTTAAGACGAGTTTCAAGGATTCTTCTGATACTTGCTTCATCATCAGCTACCAATATCTTTTGACGAGTTTCTCCTTCGCTCATCTCTTCTTGCAATTCTTCATTTTCTGCCATGCTACCACCTTTAAACTTGTATTTACAAAAATTTGAAATTCTTAATATTTATACATATATCTTAATAGAATTTAAAGATTTTTGCAAGGGGTAAAAGTAATAAATATAGAATTTGTTTTAAGAATTTAGAAAAACAATCTTCTAATTAAGGCACAACTCTTTTTTTTCAATTCTGTTTGTGGAATAATATAGGCAGAAAAAAGGAAGGATATAATTATGTCAGATGTTAGAGTAAGAATAGCCCCTTCGCCAAGCGGAAACTTGCACGTTGGAACAGCTAGAACAGCTTTATTTAACTATTTATTTGCTAAAAAAAATAAGGGTACATTTGTATTAAGAATTGAAGATACAGATGCAGAAAGAACAAGCCAAGCTTATGTTGACAATATTTTTGACAGCTTGAAAGCTTTAGGCTTAAACTGGGATGAAGGTCCTGATGTAGGCGGTGCTTATGGTCCTTATACACAATCTCAAAGATTTGATATCTACCCTAAATATATTCAAAAACTTTTAGATGAAGGCTTCGCTTACGAATGTTTCTGCACACCGGAAGAATTAGAAGCAGAAAAAGAAGAAGCTACTGCAAACAAAAAAGCTTACGTTTATTCTAAAAAATGTGAAAATTTAACAGAAGAAGAAAAAGCTAAATTAAGAGCAGAAGGCAGAAAACCTGCAATCAGATTTAATGTTGCAAAAGCGCAAAAAGCTTTCCATGAGTCTTCTATTTTAGAATTTGATGACCTTGTAAAAGGTAAATTACACATGGATACAAACTTAATCGGTGACTTTGTAATTATGAAATCAAATGGTGCGCCTACTTACAACTACGCTGTTGTAATTGACGATGCTTTAATGAAAATTTCACACGTAATAAGAGGCGAAGACCATATTTCTAATACATACAAGCAAATCTTGATTTTTGAAGCTTTAGGCTTTGAAGTTCCAAGATTCGGTCATTTAGGTATGATTCTTGCGCCTGATAGAAGCAAACTTTCAAAAAGACACGGCGCAACAGCTGTTTCAGATTTTGTTGAACAAGGTTATTTAACAGAAGCTCTTGTAAACTTTGTAGCTTTATTAGGCTGGTCACCTTCTGACGGAGAAGAAATAAAGACTGTTGACCAAATCGCAGAAGATTTCAGAATCGGTGAAATTTCATCTTCTAACTCAATTTTCGAATATGACAAATTGAAATGGATGAACAGCCACTACATCAAAATGTTACCGATGGAAGAATTAAAAACAAAACTTAAAAAATATTTAACAAAATATGATTTAACCGAATTAACAGATGAACAATTCAACAGAATGATTGAAATTACTCGCGAACCATTGGTTCTTCTTTCTGATATTACAGACGCTGTTTCTTATTTCTTCGGTGGAGATAAAGTTGAAGTTGAACAAAAAGTTAAAGATGAAGTTTTATCTACAGAACTTTCTCAAGATGTTTTAAAAACTTTCGTTGAAGAAGCTTCTAACTGGGAATGGACAGAAGAAAACTTACACCACAAATTGGAAGAATTCCGTGGTAAATTTAAAGAAGAAAAAGGATATAAACCTAAATTTACTATGTGGGCAATCAGAGGTGCTGTAACTGGTAGAACTTGCGGTGCAGATATGGTTGCAACTTTAGCTATTATTGGTAAAGATAATTCTATTAAAAGAGCAAAAGCTGCTATTTTATAAGAATTTTAACAAGCAATAAAAAACTTCCCTAAAATTTTAGGGAAGTTTTTTATTTAGATATAATTCACTTGTTAAATCGCACCTAGATTTTTACAAGCTTCTAAAGCACAATTTTGTTGCGCTTCTTTTTTCGACTTACCTTTTCCTGTTGCAATAACTTCACCTCTCCATTCAACCTGAACTTCAAATATAGGTTCGTGCGCAGGACCTTTTACAGCTAAAGTTTTATATATAGGTAACGTTTTATTTATACCTTGTGTGTATTGTTGAAGAATGTCTTTCGCATTATATTTTTCAAAATGTTTATCAACATCTTCCGCAAAAGCCATAACGTATTCTTCAATAAAAACTTCTATTTCTGCTTGTTTTCCGCTAAAATAACTTGCGCCTAAAACCGCTTCAAGTGTACAAGCAATATTTGATTCACGCTTACGTCCGCCTTGTTTTTCTTCTGCAGGTCCAAGTATCATAAGCTTATCCAAACCTATTTTTTTAGCTATTTGCGCTAAAATTGCGTCAGACACAAGTATTGAACGTATTTTTGAAAGCTCTCCTTCCGGCGCTTCAGGATACGTATTATACAAAAGTTTTGAAGTATAAAGTTTCAAAACAGAATCACCGAAGAATTCCAAGCGTTCATAATTTTCTAAATCACTATACCCGTTTTCTTTTGTAAAAGAAGGATGAGTCAGTGCAATTTTCACCAACTCATCATCTCTATTAATTTTAAAAATTTCTTCAACAAGCATTACATCATGCCTCTAAACAAATCCCAAAAATTGTTTACTACAAAGAAATACATATAGTAATGAACTATTGGAATGGTAAATATGTAGCTATCAGTTCTGTCTAAAAATCCGCCGTGTCCTGGAAGAACATTACTTGAATCTTTTACGCCTGCATCTCTTTTAATCATTGATTCACATAAATCACCGATTTGAGCGCAAAATGCAATAATAAAACCAAGAATTAAAGCGTGATACCAAGGAAATCCCATTACCTTGATGCCAAAGATTAAGCAGAAAATAATACACATTGTCGTTCCGCCGATAGCACCTTCGATTGTCTTATTTGGGCTGATTACGTGAGAAAGTTTATGCTTTCCAAAGCGACAGCCGATGTAGTAGCAGAAGCTATCTGTTAGAATTACGGCAAAAAACAATAACAAAGCGTATCCTGCCCCTTCTGTACCAACATTTTGTTTAATAATTCCGTCATAAATCGGATTACTGCCCAAATCTCTTAAAAAGAGCAGATGTAGCGGAAACCATCCGCAATAAACAAAACCAAGAATTGTTGTAGCAACATTTGCAATATATGGCTGTTTTCCTTTAAACAACACTGACAAAAACGCCATTGCAGAACACGCGGTAAAAGCTAAAGCTACCAGATCGAAACGATTAAAGTAAGCAAGAGCTGCGAACAAAAAGCTTGATATAATTATAATTCTGGAGCTTGGACGAAAACCTTTGTGCTCAAGAATTTTTACATACTCTTTTGACGCGAGTGCTACAATTATAAGAACAAGCCCTACTAACCATAGCCCGCCTGCCATGATGGCAAAAAGAGCTGTAAATCCAAATACCAATCCCGTTAACAATCTTGTTACGCTTTTTGTTAAAGCCATTATACCGTCATAACCTCTTTTTCTTTTTCTACAACTTGAGCATCAATAATGCCAACATATTTATCTGTTAATTTTTGAATTTTATCTTGATTATCTTTAACAGCATCTTCAGGAAGATTTTCTTCTTTTTCAATTTTCTTCAAAGAATCAACCATATCACGTCTTACGTTTCTGATTGCAATTTTTGCATCTTCACCAAATTTCTTAACTTCTTTTGCAGTTTCTCTTCTTCTTTCTTCAGTTAGAGGTGGGAAGTTTAAACGAATACAAACACCGTCATTGTTTGGTGCAACGCCTAATTCAGCTTTAATAACAGCTTTTTCAACATCTTTTAAAATGCTTTTATCAAAAGGAGTAATTACCAAGGTTGTACCTTCGCTAACGCTAACTTGTGCCATTTGTCTGATTGGAGTTAGCGCTCCATAATAATCAACTACAACTCTGTCTAAGATTGCCGGATTAGCACGACCGGTACGAACAGTAGAAAATTCTCTTTTCATTTGACCAAGAGCTTTTTCCATTTTTTCCTCTCCGAACAAAAACATTTCTTCAAGAGCTTCTGACATAATTTTCTCCTTTGTTTTATATTTTCATTGTAGGGTGCAATTTTTTGCACCGTTAACTGTTGGGCTGAAAGCCCAACATACTTTGTGTCTACTAACTTACATACGTTCCAACAGCTTCGCCGTCCATAATTTTTACCAAACTTCCTTGAGCTTTAAAATCAAAAACAATTATTGGAATATGATTTTGTTTACATAAAGCACAAGCAGAAGAATCCATAACTTTTAATTCATTTTTAAGAATGTCATTATAAGACATTTTATCAATCTTCTTAGCATTTGGATTTGTCTTAGGGTCATCGTTATAAATACCGTCAACACCATTTTTAGCCATCAACATAACCTCTGCATCAATTTCAGATGCTCTTAATGCTGATGCTGTATCAGTTGTAAAGAATGGATTTCCTGTTCCTGCCGCAAAAATAACAACTCTACCTTTTTCTAAGTGCCTTATTGCTCTATGACGAACATAAGGTTCTGCGATTTGGTTCATTGCAATTGCAGTCTGAACACGACATTCAACGCCGATTTTTTTCAATGCACATTGTAAAGCAACTGCATTCATAACAGTTGCAAGCATTCCTACATAGTCACCGGACGCTTGATCCATACCAAGTTTTGCACTGTTTTTCATGCCTCTAAAGATATTACCGCCACCAACAACAACAGCTACTTCAACGCCCTTATCGTAAATTGATTTGATTTCGTTAGCAATCATTTCAACAGGCTCGTAGTCAATACCGAATTGTTGTTTTCCAAGCAGTGCTTCTCCGCTAATCTTTAATAACACACGTTTATATTTTGTACCCATTAGTTACCTCTCTTTAGTTATACTAGATGAAAAAAGACAATTTGTAAAGAAATTTACTTACTTAAACAATTTTTCAAATCGCTTCATTGCTTCAACAGTGTTTTCATAAGAGCCAAAAGAAGTTAATCTGAAATATCCTTCACCATTATGTCCAAAACCTGCGCCCGGAGTACCGACTACTTGAGCATTTTCTAATAAGTAATCAAAGAATTCCCAAGATTTCATATTGTTAGGACATTTCAACCAAATATAAGGTGAGTGCTTTCCGCCAACATGCCAGATACCACACTCTTTTAATGTTTCAGAAATTATTTTTGCGTTTTTCTTGTAATAACCAATATTTTCTTTAATTTCTTTTTGACCTTCTTCTGTAAATACAGCTTCAGCAGCTCTTTGAACAATATAAGGAACGCCGTTAAATTTTGTTGTTTGACGTCTTAACCACATTTTATTTAGTTTGCCTAAATTTTTAGGAACTATTGTATAACCGCATCTTGTGCCTGTAAAACCTGCTGTTTTTGAAAGTGAACAAAATTCAATTGCACAATCTTTTGCACCATCTATTTCATAAATGCTTCTTGGCAAGTTTTCATCAGAAATAAAACATTCATAAGCAGAATCAAAAAGAATAATTGCATCCATTGATTTTGCATAATCAACCCACGCTTTTAATTGTTCTTTATTATAAACTGCGCCGGTCGGATTATTTGGAGAGCAAATATAAATAATATCTGCTTTCACATTTTTATTCGGTAATGGCAAAAATTCATTTTCACCGTTTGCGTCCACATAAACAACTTTTCTGCCTGCCATAACATTTGTGTCAACATAAACAGGATAAACAGGGTCTGGAACCAACACAGTATTGTCTTTAGCAAATAAATCCAAAATATTTCCTAAATCACTTTTTGCTCCGTCAGAAATAAAAATTTCATCTAAATCCAATGCAACATTATGAGATTTATAGTACTTTTGAACAGCTTCTCTTAAAAAGTCATAGCCTTGTTCAGGTCCGTAACCTCTAAAGCTTGCTTGCACACCCATTTCATCAACAGCTTTATGAAGAGCTTCGACTACAGCTTTACATAAAGGCAATGTAACATCGCCTATTCCAAGTCTGATTACTTTTTTATCAGGATTTTTAGCTGTAAATTCATTCACTTTTTTTGCTACTGTTGAAAATAGGTAGCTTTGTTCCAGATTGTCAAAATTTGTGTTTATATTCATACTGTCCTCTTGGTTTTGATTTTTCGTTTGGTTCTTTGCTAATGTTGGGCTGAAAGCCCAACCTACTTGTCATAAAATATGCCTATTGGTCGTTTTCTTTATGTTTACCTTCCATCAATTTTTCAAAATCAGAAGGTTTTATATTTTGAATAAAATCTTTAAATTCTTGTGCTTCTTCTTCATCTTTTGCAGTATCTGTTGAAACAGAACCGTTCATAAGCACATTTGCCGTTACGAAAATAGGAGCTTCTGCTCTCATTGCAACCGCAATAGCATCTGATGGACGAGCATCAATTTCTAAAGTTTCATCACCTTTTGACAAAAATAATGTCGCGTAATATGTTTCTTCTTCAACATCATTAATTTCAATTTTATCAAGTTTATAACCTGTTTTTTCAATAATATTTGCAACTAAATCGTGTGTCATCGGACGAGCTACAACAAGCCCTTCAATACATCTGATGATTGCACTTGCTTCTGCTGAACCAATCCAAATAGGAAGTGCTTTTCTATTATCTAAATCGTGAAGTACAACGATTGGCGAATTTGTTCTTACGTCAAGCGCAATACCCATAACTTTCATTTCTATCATAATAACCTCATTTCTATATGATTATAACACAAGCCTGATTTATATGTTATAATTCGGCTATGAGAATTAATGTAATCTTTAATAAACAAATATCCGGATATCAAAATGCGCTTGAAGCATTGGAAAAGGCTTTAATAGATAATAAAGTAGAATTCAAAACCTTTGATATCGACAGACTTGAACAATTTGGCAATTTTACGTTCGTAATCGGCGGTGACGGAACTCTTCTAAAATGCGCAAGGTTTTACGCAGGCTCTCCTGTTTTGGGAATAAATCTCGGACGTTTAGGTTTTTTGGCACAAGCAGGTGTTGAAGAAATAGAAAAAGCTGTAAAAGCAGTTATTGATGGCAAATATTCAACAGAAGAACGTTTGATGCTTGAATCAGACGATGCGATTGCTTTAAATGATTTTGTAATCAAAGGTAGCATGACTTCTCGTACTTCAAAATTTTATCTTGAAATTAACGATAAATTCGTTTGTGACTATATAGCAGACGGTTTAATTATTTCAACTCCGACCGGTTCAACAGCTTACGGACTTTCTGCCGGAGGCCCTGTTTTGTATCCGACATTAGATGCGCTTGTTATTGTACCAATTTGTCCGCATACACTAAATGCTCGCCCGCTTGTCGTTCCTATCGGTGAAACTATTAAAGTAAAAACAAGTGATAAATTGCTTTCCGTTGCGGTTGATGGTTTTGATGCTACAGCTTATGTAAAAGAAATTTCTATAAAAACATCTCATAAAAAAGCTGTATTGGCATTTTTGAATGATGACGGATTTTATTCTGTTTTAAGAAACAAATTGCACTGGGGAATTTCACCAACAAACTAAGATTTACCCGACAGTCGAATTTAAACAATATCAAATTACATTATCATAAATAAAAAGGATAAATTTATGAAAATTGTATATTTTGATGTTGAACCTAATGAAGAAGAGTTTTTAAGAATTCATAATGAAGATAAATATAATTATATTCTTGTGAAAGATGCATTAAATGACCTTTCTCCTTTAAAACAAGAATATATCGACGCAGATGTAATTTCAGTTTTTACTACTTCAAGAGTTAATGCTCAAGTCTTAAAACAATTTAAAAAATTAAAACTCATAGCTTTACGTTCTGTTGGTTTTAACCACATCGACTTGGAATATTGTCGAGAACAGCATATTATTGTTGAAAATTCTCCAAATTACGGAAATCAATCAGTTGCAGAATTTGCACTCGCTTTATTAATGGATGTCTTAAGAAAAGTAACAATCTCATATTTAGAATATAAAGATGCAAAAGTTTATCCGTCATGTCTTATGGGCTTAGAACTATATGGTAAAACAATGGGCATAGTAGGTTTAGGGGCTATAGGCTCTACTTTCGCTCAAATTTCACATGGTTTGGGAACGAAAATTTTAGGATTTGATAAAATTGAAAACGAAAAACTAAAACAAAATTATAATGTAACATATACAGATTTTGATACACTTTTGAGAAAATCAGATTTTATTTCCATACACGCGCCAATGAGCAAAGAAAATTATCACATGTTTAATGAAGCCAGTTTTGATAAGATGAAAAGCAATGCAATCCTTATTAACACAGGAAGAGGGGAGTTAATTGATACATCTGCACTTTTTAATGCTCTTGTTAATAAAAAAATACTCGGTGCCGGATTGGATGTTCTGGAAAATGAACAAACAATTACAGATGTTGATTATATGCTTGGCATAAATCGTTTGGATAAATTAACCTTAAAACAAACTATTATTAATTCAAAATTATTCCAGCTTGATAATGTAATTTTAACCCCGCATATAGCTTATAACACCAAAGAAGCAATACAAAGAATTTTAAGCACAACAATGGAAAACATACAAGAATTTAGTATTGGAAATATTCAAAATTATGTCGAATAATCTATTTACAAAAAAGCCATGCACTATTTGCATGGCTTAAAATTTGGGGTAGTAAAATTGGTATATTTCTGAGTCTATACCTCTATAAATAGTCGTCTTCCGACAATATTGGGCTGATTGTTATAATATCCAGCAAAATATCCGCCCGCTACCGGCTTGTTTTGACCGTAATTAGCAAATGGATTGCTTGAAACAAAAGGATTTCCACTTGATTGAGCAAAAGGGTTGCTTGAACGCTTAGCTTGTGTAACTGCACCGGTTTGCACAAGAGGGTTTGAAGTTAATACTCTAGATAATAAATTTACAATCTCAGCCATTTTTGTTGCACCTTTCTAAATGGTGTTTAATGATTTATTTTCTTTTGTCAATTATTTTGTCGGCACTTTTTTTTCAAACTTTAGTTAAAAATTTAAAACATCAACTAAAAGTATTAAATTTTGTTACAAAAAAGCAATTTTTCTCAAATATATACTTTATATATACAAGGAGAGTATATGCCAACACCATTAGAACAATTTTTAAAAGTTGCAGATAAAGTTGATGCTGACAAAACAATTTTGGCTGAAACATCAATTAAAAATACTGTTGAAGAAATTAAAAATTTTGGTGAAAATTTAGGTAAAAGTGTTGAGAAGCTTTTCAAATCAACTCCTGATACACCTCCTAAAAAACCTGCTAATCCAACACCAACTTATCAAGAATCAGCTTTTTTAGAACCGAAACAAGAAACAACTTTATATGATGTTACAAATAGAAAAGCTGAGGTTCCGGAAGTAACAAAAAACTCAAATATTTTCAAAAAAATCAGTTATGGTTTTCAAGGCTTTACAGCCTCTGCTAATTATAAAAACGGCAAAGATAAATATCGAGTTTTTGCCGGAGAAAAAATCGGGATTGGATATGAGCAACAAGAAGATCGTTCAAAAACAACTTTCAGCGCCTTATACAATGTCGACAACCATAAATCTTCTTTAAACTATTCTTATAGCAACCCAACAAATTCTTACGGCGTATCACTTTTTAATAAAAACGGTAATAATGGTGCTTCTGCATATTATTCAGTTGACAAATTTAAATCTAGTATTTCTATAGACCAAAATAGCGCATCTGCAAATTGTTCTTATACAAAAAAATACGAAGATTGTACACTGGAACTCAATACTTACATAACAACAGGCAATAATTACTCAAATCCGTATGGTGGTATCGGAGGACGTGTTACTTTTTAAGAATTAATTATTAAATAAATTTGCAAAAAAATTGCTAATATTTTTGCATATCTTAGCTATTTTTGTAGGAGCTTGGTATCCTTTTGACAAAGGTGATTTTTCCATAAAATAACCTTCATAAAAACCTTTTTCCAAAATTTTCCTTACAGGCTTTCCTTTACATGAAATATTAGTGTTTGCTGTATCAACTTTTGAAATCATCATTTTTTTGCCTACCTTTCAATGATAAAAAACCCCTAAAAAATTTTTTTGCTATCTTTTTTAAGGGGTTTATAAATTATTTATTAAATTCTTCAAAAGTATTTTTTATAACTTCAAAACCTTTAATTAATGTCTTGTAATCAACTTTTTCAGCTGCTGAGTGCATATTATAAACATCAGCCAAGCCTAAAAGTGATGGCATAAATGTTTCACCTTTAGAATTCTTGTTATGACAATAAATATGAGTTTCAGCACCGGCATGGAAAGAAGAAATATCGTTTTTAATTCCTGCTCTTTCACAAGCCTTTGTATGTGCAATCTCAATTTTATCATCATCAGCTTTTTCAAAAGCCAACAAGTGGACTTCAAATTCAATTTTTGCTTCTGCTAAATCTTTATATTTTTCGTTAAATTTATCAACGATTGATTGCATCAAAGCTTTTAATTCTTCTTCTTTTGCAACACTTGCACTTCTTATTGAATAAGATGCCATGCCAAGGGTATTAATAATATTTGTAGAAGTTTTTTTCATGATTTCTGTAATGTAATCATTTGTCTTGATTCCTTTTTCTACTAGGTTTGCAACGGAGTTTTGGATGCCACCAGCTACAATTGCACCTAAATTACAAGAAGTTATAACACCAGTTTCGTCAGTATAATATGCGCCTTGCGGAAATTCTGCAAGAAGTTCTGCTATAAGTTTAGCTGCATTCAATCTGGTTTTATCTCCGATATCAATACCTGAATGACCGCCTTTAAGGCCGCGAACAGTGATTTTTGCGTTTGTATAACTTGCACCTGAAATCTGCAATTGACCTAATTTATCAGCGTCACAAACTAAAACGTATTTTGATAAAATTTTATCAAATTCAACATGCTCGATACCACTCATGCCGGTTTCTTCATCACGAGTGAATGTAATTTCAAGTCCTCCATGTGCCAATCCCTTGTCAGAGCCTGAATTCACAAGGTCTTTAGCAAGCTTCAACGCACAAGCAACTCCGACTTTATCATCTGCGCCTAATGTTCTGCCTTCTGCTTTAATAAAATCCCCGTCCAAGAAAATATTAACAGGGCTATCGTCACCTACTACGTCCATGTGAGAAGATAACATAATTGGTTCTTTGGTTTCGTCTGTTGCCGGAACATGAATATAAATATTTCCATAATTATCTTTCTTACCATCAATTCCATTTTTCTTACAAAAATCAAGAATCCATTCAATAACCTTATCTTCTTTTAAAGATGGAGATGGTATTGAAACCAAATTACAAAATATATCTAAAACTTCGTTTTCTTTTCTTAAATCTTCTAAATTAACTGCCACGGAAAAACCTCCTATTTGTTCCTTCACCGCCTATTTTTACATTCACGGGACGCAAACATTTCGGGCATCTGCCGACATACATCGTTCCCGCTTGATTTTTGTACAACCTTCCGTAAACATGGCAGCAATCAAACCAAATTCCTAAAAAAGCTCTTTTTTTAGTTTCTTCAGTCAAATTAATTCCCTCCACGTTTGTTTCCTGTACTGTATTTCGCCTGTTGAGATTTTGCGGTGTCTGTAATTACAATCTCTTTTTTGTTAGGCTTAAACACACTTTCTGTCAAAGTGTCAACGTAATAATCAGTTAAATGCGCATAATCAAAAATAATTAAACCATTTAAACAATATTTTCTTGCAGCATGAATTTGTTTCATTAAATCTGCAGATGAACCGTTCATGAATGTTACAAACAAGCCTGCATATAATTTTGTACTTGCAGATTTGTTTCTTAAAATTTCTTCCATAAGATTAATTGCAGTCATATCATTACATGTCAAGAATAATGGCGTAAAACCGTCTACAAAGTTATTCATTGACCAAGTTTTCCAATCTTGCATTTTTGTATTAAGTGCAAGGTTTCTGTTTGGGAAAATTACAGTCGTAATTTGAATTTTATTAAATCTGCAAAGTACACTTACTCTTCTTACGAAGCTTGTAACTTTATTGCAACGATATGCTCGCCATTGGAACCATAATGGGTCAGTATATTTCAATTCTATAGGATCTACTCCGTACATTTTAAAGAATTCATCACGCGCATATTTTGTATAACCCCAGTTAGACATATCATAATTTGAATAAATCGTATCCAATGATTGCGGATATCTGATATAGTCCAAATTTATTCCATCAGGTTTGTATCTTGTAATAATTTCACAAAGCAGTTCATATAAGAAATTTTGGACTTCGGGATTTGCAGGGTCAATAAAATATCCGTTATGTTCTGATACTGAATAAGCAATTGTGTCTGAATCCGCATTTTTCTTCTGATAATTTGCCCATTCCGGTTTCTTAGCCAAAATATAACCAGCATTTGTTTCAGGCGGTTTGTTACCTACATAAAAAGTTTCAAACCAAATATGAACCTTAATTCCGCGCTTATGCGCTTCGTTTATCCATATTCTAAGCGGATCAAAACCGACATAATCTTCATTTTGTCTGATAAAACCATATTTTGTCATGGTTTGAGAAGGAAAAATTGTTTTGCCGTGATAATAAGTTTCTAAGAAAATATTATCAATTCCTGCATTATATATTTTATCTATGGTTTTAATAATTTCATCTTCACTAAAATAAGTCGGTCTTATCCACACTCCTTTTAATTCACCTGAATCGTAAGGAATAACGGTAGACATTGCTAAATCTGCGTATTCTATTGCTTTTGAAGCAAATTTTTGTGAATTTTCTCCATTTTTAACGGCTTTATCTATCAAATCATTTGCCTTGTCCAAACTTTGAGAAGTACGCTTTTGATTATAGTTTGAATAATTTTGAGTATAATAAAGCATCATATTCTGAACTTCTTTAATACGCTCTCTTGCTGAATACAAAAAAGTATCAGAGGTTATATAAGATGTAATAATCTTTTTTTCAGGATTAATGTAGATTTTTGCACCAACCATTATATTTTCATTAATCCATTTTTTAGCTTGACCATGACCACTTATTACAACGCCGTTTGCAGGAATTAAAGAATCTGCACCACTTAATGCAGTAACCGTATCGCCTGTTACAATGGCTTCTGTACCAAATTCGTTTGTGTTGGTTCTGAAGCCAAAAGATGGAGTATAAACTACAAGTTGGTTTGCGCCTCTAAGCCCGGGGTAACTTGCACCTTTAGTGTTTGTACTCGCTTGCGGATCAATCACATCAATCTTATACATTGATTGATTAAAGATAACTTCATTTTGTTGAGGTACGTATTCAGAATAAAGCCCTTGCGCTGAAACCGCTTGGCATATAATTAAAAACAATGTAATTATTACTGACCAGACCCTGCTCTTCATTCCCCAATGTCCTTATATATAACAAATATTATAGAACTAGAATGAAATAAATACAATAATATTTTTTAAAAAGCCTGATTAGAAAAACATCTGCATGGCATTCGGCAATGGTGTATGGTATTTTGAAATCATCGGCTGTAATCTGTTACTATAAGTTACGTGATCATTATCAACAGTAATCCACTCTTGTTTGCTTAAACCATCCGCAAAACCTTCGGTACTACTAATACCTTCTGTTGAATTTGGTGCAAGCATAAAGAAATTTTTATAACCGGCTGTATCGTTATAGCTCATACCTAAGGCTTTAAAATCGTTTAAGTGCTTTGTTATTGTTTGTAAATTTGATGTTTCTTCATTTACGGGTATGTGTTCTATATACTTGTATATAGAATAATTGTTGTCGTGATTATAATAACAAAGTGGAGCTGAATTTCTACATCTATGAGTTGTTAAGTAGAAGTCTATTTTAGCCAGTGTTCCCAAAGCAAAAGGAGCATCCAAACTTCTCATTTCAGGCTTGCCCATTTTTAAAACAAATTTTTTACCTTCAGGAGTAAATACACCAAACACATTTTTATCGGATTTACCCTCCGTAAAATATGTAAAATCGTATTTTCTGTTGTCTAATGTTAAACTTGCAATTTTCTTTTTAAATTTAAAACCTTCTTGCATTTCATGTCTTAAATAGTCTGATATCTGAGCCAAATGACCATTCGGAAATTCTTTTGGAATATTACCGATTTCTAATTTATCTGTTCCATGAAGTGATTTATATTTTTCTATTAACGTATCCCCACGCCAATCAGGTCTGATTTTTAGAAGCGAAATAATACATCTTTCATTTTTTAATTTATCTTCAATATAATTTGTATAAGCTTCATTATAAGGACTATTCATCATGAACGGCATTAAGTTGATTGAATTTCCGCCAACTTTTTCGCTTAAAGCTTTTTGAATATTATCAACTTCTCTCGGGTTGTAAATAAAACTGTCAAAAAATTCTTTACTTCTATCTTTTGTTTTTAGAATTTCAGTTAGAAAACTGTCCATTACTTCCGGCGTTTCTTCGATTTTCAAGAAAGATTTTAACGCAGGAACTCTATCATGGTTAATATACCAATTGTATTCTTCATATAATTTAGGAATTGATTTTCCTTTAAAAATCGGCGGATAAGCAAAAGGTAAGGCGTCTATAGCATTTGTAAAATATTGTTTTTGTTGTTTTACATTTTGTTTTTTTGCTTGAAAATTATAATTTGTGTTATAAAAATTAACTTTTTGTATGTTCATTTATTGCTCCTTTATTGTATTAAAACTTGTAAATAAAAAATTTGCTCTTTTTATGTAATTAAATTATAATTATTAAAAACTTAGTCATTGGATTTGAATTTTAGGAGGGGTATATGATTTTAGATAAAGTTAAAGAAACTGATGCTGAATTAGCACAATTTATTGAAGAAGAACTTCATAGACAAGAAAACACAATAGAACTTATTGCAAGTGAAAATTTCACCTCTCCTGCCGTTATGCAGGCTTGCGGAAGCGTTTTGACAAACAAATATGCAGAAGGTAAACCTCACAAACGTTATTACAACGGCTGCGAAATCGTGGATAAGGTTGAAGAACTTGCACAAAAAAGAGCATGTGAATTATTCAAGATGGATCATGCGAATGTTCAACCACACTCAGGCGCGCAAGCAAACATGGCTGTATTTTTTGCACTACTTAAACATGGCGATACAATTTTGGGCATGGATTTATCAAATGGCGGGCACTTGAGTCATGGCTGTCCTGTAAATTTTTCAGGTACATATTTTGACGCAAAAAGCTATGGAGTTGACTCAGAAGGCAATATTGACTATGAAGATGTAAGAAAAAAAGCACACGAATACAAACCAAAATTAATTATTTGTGGTGCAAGCAACTATTCAAAAGTTATTGATTTCAAAAGATTTAGAGAAATCGCAGACGAAGTGGGCGCAATATTAATGGCAGATATTGCACATATTGCAGGACTTATAGCAGGCGGCATTCATCCATCTCCTGCAGGTTATGCTCAAATCGTTACAACAACAACACACAAAACTTTAAGAGGCCCAAGAGGCGGCATTATTATGTGCGATGAAGAATTTGCAGCCGCTATTGATAAAGCAGTTTTCCCGGGAATTCAAGGCGGGCCATTAGAACATATTATCGCAGGCAAAGCAGTTGCTCTTAAAGAAGCTATGTCACCTGAATTTAAGGAATATGCAAAACAAATCGTTAAAAATGCTAAAGCAATGGCAGAAGGTCTTATTGAAAACGGTATGGAAATCGTAGGTGGCATGACTGAAAACCACTTAATGACATTAGATTTGAGAAAAACCGGCAAAACAGGAAAAGATATGGCAAATGTTTTGGAAAGAGTCGGCATAACAGCTAACAAAAATACAGTTCCAAACGACCCGCAAAGTCCATTTGTAACAAGCGGTATCAGACTTGGAGCCGCAGCTATGACAACTCGTGGTTTCAAAGAAGATGATATGAAGGAAGTTGCAAGAATTATTGCAGAAGCTATCAAGAATTCAGATGATGAAAAAGTTTTGAACGAATTAAGATTAGAGTCTGCGAAACTTTGCAAAAAATATCCTTTGTACTAATGGACAATTAATTTTTGCTAAAAACCGGATTGCCACGGGCTAATCGCCCTCGCAATGACTTGAATGTCAAACGCCAAGTCATTGCGAGGAGCAACTATTAAAATTAGCGACAAAGCAATCCATTATGTAGAATAAGATTTACCATGTCTAACGTTTTTTATTTATTTGGTATAATAAAATAAAAAACAAAGGATTATTATTATGATAATTAAACTAACACAAGCTCACATAATCGGTGCATTTATTTCTTATCTAGTCGGTGTATTTATTGTACCGTTTGTAATTGAATTTTCTCAAAAAGAAGGTTTAGTAGACTTGCCAAACGCAAGAAAAATCCACAAAGTACCAATTTCAAGACTTGGCGGTATTGCAATTTGGACAAGCACAATGCTAACATTTTTATTTTTGGTACTCTTAAGTTATTATCCTTACGGCAGTTTGCTTTCAGGAATTTTACTCGGCGGTTCTTTGATGTTCTTGCTCGGACTTGTTGATGACGTTTATAACCTTGATGCGAAATTCAAACTTGTAATACAACTATCAATCGCAACAATCGTTTACCTTTTAGGCGTTCAGATTGATACAATTTTTAACCCGTTTGGCGGAGTTATTCACTTGGGAGTATTTTCTTATCCGATAACTCTTTTGTGGATTGTCGGCATTTCTAATGCCGTTAACTTTATTGACGGTGTAGACGGTTTAGCAGGTTCTGTTATCACAGTAAGTTCAATAACTTTGGCACTTATAGCAGTTGCAATTACTCCTGCTCAGCCAATC
Organism: uncultured Candidatus Melainabacteria bacterium; assembly: GCA_934747325.1. Taxonomy (GTDB): domain Bacteria; phylum Cyanobacteriota; class Vampirovibrionia; order Gastranaerophilales; family Gastranaerophilaceae; genus CAG-196. The sequence goes on from CAKVGW010000006.1 coordinate 39,744, forward strand.
ACAGCTTTAATTGCATTTATTCTTGCAGGTTCTATGCTTGCATTTTTAACCTTCAACTTTAACCCTGCAAAAATATTCATGGGTGATTCAGGCGCATTATTTTCGGGATTTTTGCTTGCAACACTTTCAATCGCTGGTGTTATGAAGGGTGCAGCATTAGCAGTTTTATTACCTTTCTTGGTTTTAGCCGTGCCAATTATGGATATTACTTATTCAAGCTTAAGAAGAATTATGAAAGGTAAATCGCCATTTGTGGCTGACGCGGAACATATTCACCATAAATTACTTAAAGCCGGCTTCTCTCAAAAGAAAACCGTTGCGATTTTAACCTCCATTGCTATTGTTGGTGGCGCGGTTGCAACATACTTTACGGGAACTTTAAAAAATTATTTTTTATACATTGCGGTTTTAATATTAATTATGATTGCATTAAGCGTTATCAGCGTAATGACAAAACCGCAACCAATAGAACCACATGAAAAAGTCGAAGAATAGAAGTTAAAAAGATGGCGGAAATGCTTTGCATTTCCGCCACAATTATTAATTTCCCATTTTTCCCATTTTCTTTTTTTTAAGAATTTTCATCGTCACTCAAATAACGATAATCTAACATACTTCCTTCATATTCTGTCAAATCATCACCGTAAAATAATGACATATTATTGATGACTCTATTTGTATCAGCTACTTTTTGTTTTTGAACATCAGAATTTACGCCATAAGCATTGATTTCTTGATTCGTAACTTTACCATCATGGTTGGCATCGATATCATCAAAATGACTTAATACAGTTTCTTGCAATGACGTACTCATCCCTGAAGATGCCCCCAATGACATAATTTGCTCTCTAGTTAATCCTTGAGTTGCCATATTATTCATTAAAGTCTGAATTTCATCAGCAGAAATCTGACCATCACCATTTTTATCAATACTGTTAAAATTAGAACCCAAATATGAAGCAAACGTTGAACCGTAAAGAGTATTTGTAACGTTTGTATTCGTTAAAGCTTTGTTAATATTTTCTAATGTCAAACCATCCGCATATTGGCTTGATAAAAGAGAAAATGAATTTGTTAATCCGGAATTTATTCCTGAGAATAATGAAGAACCGTCTAATCGTTTACTCATAATATATCTCCTTGTGCTTAGTTGTGATTATTCACTCTCTAGTTTAATGTTTTTATTACAAAAGTCAATCATACAAAAATGTGAGATTTTACGACTTTTGTCTAAAAGTGCATAATATGCGTAAACTTTTGTAACTTCTTTTTCCCTTTACCTCTTGCATTTCAACCGTCTTTATATTAATATTTTCATGTCAGAAAACAACCCACATTTAAATATGCCGTAAATGCCTTTAAATAGGCGTTTTGTTGTTTGGATATTTGAATGTCTATAAAAATTATAAAACCGAAATGTAAAACAATTTAAGAAAGGTATTATTAAAATGACAGAAGAAAAAATCGAATCTCAAGTTGAGGAAACTGTTGTAGAAGAAACTACTGCAACTGAAGCAGTAGCAGAAGAAAACGTAGAACAGCTTCCTGCAAAAAGACAACGTAACAGAAAGAAAAGAGTTGAAACTCAAGAATCTAAGCCTGAATCTGAATGGACAGAACAAGTTGTTCAAATCAGACGTGTAACAAAAGTTGTTAAGGGCGGTAAAAAATTGAGCTTCAGAGCTATCGTTATCGTTGGTAACAAAAAAGGACAAGTTGGTGTTGGTTGTGCTAAGGCAGCAGAAGTTATCATCGCTATCCAAAAAGCTATTGCTGATGGTAGAAAAAATCTTATCACAGTGCCTATTTTCAAAACAACTATTCCACACCCTATCAAAGGTCGTTCAGGCGCTGGTGCTGTAATGTTAAGACCTGCTTCTCAAGGTACTGGTATTATTGCAGGTGGTGCTGTTCGTTCAGTTCTTGAACTTGCTGGTATTGAAAACATTCTTTCAAAATCTTTAGGTTCAAAATCACCTCTTAACGCTGCTAACGCTACTTTAGAAGCTCTTAAATCTTTAAGACCATTCTCAGAAGTTGCTAAAAAACGTGGCTTGACAATGGCTGAATTATTAAACTAGTCGGCTATTTTCATTCTGATTTGAAATGAAATAATAATAGTAGAACATAGGGTGGGAAAAGCATTCTAGCAAAATTAAATTTTAAACAATGAATTTGAAATAAGCGTTCCCACCGATAAAAAATAAGATTAAAAAGGAAATAACAATGGCAAAACAAATAAAAATCAAACTTGTAAGAAGTTTAATCGGATGCTCTGAAGCTCAACGTAGAGTTGCTCAAGCTTTGGGTCTTAAAAAGACTGACCAAGTTGTTGAACACCAAGACAGTGCAACAATCATGGGTATGGTTAACAAGATTTCTCATCTTGTAGAAGTAGTTGACTAGAGTTTAGAAGTTTAGAGGTTTAGAAGTTTATAAGAAATTTAAAACTTCTCCTCAACTACTCAACTTATAAACTCCTCAACAGATATTATAAGTAAAAAAGTTATTTAAAAGAGGACATAAAAATGACAAACATAACATTAGAAGATTTAAGACCAGCTGAAGGTTCAACTGGCAAATCAAAAAGAGTAGGACGTGGTCGTTCTTCAGGACACGGTAAAACATCTTGCCGCGGTCATAACGGTGAAGGACAACGTTCAGGCAGAACTGCTAAAAGAGGTTTTGAAGGTGGTCAAATGCCAGCTTACAGAAGATTACCTAAGTTGAAAGGTTTCCAAATCATCAACCAACGTAATTATGCTCAAATCAATGTTGGCAGATTAGCTGATTTAGAAATTACTGAAATTTCTTTGGAATCTTTAAAAGAAATTAGAAAAGCTCATCCTTCTTGCGATGGTTTAAGAATTTTAGGCAACGGTGAAATTAAGAAAGCTATCACTGTTAAAGCTAACTATGTAACTCCATCAGCAAAAGAAAAAATCGAAGCAGCAGGCGGAAAGGTTGAATTAGTATAATGGTAAGAGGAACAACAGGCGGAATGAGAATGCCTACAACGGCAGATTTGATGTCTATGTGGAATGCTTCAGGCTTGAAAGAGAAGCTTATCTTCACTTTCGGAATGCTTGTTCTGTTCCGCTTTGGTATCCATTTGCCGGTATATGGTATTAATAACGAATTCTTTTCTAACATGGCTTCCGGTAACAACATCTTAGGTTTCTTGGACTTGTTTACCGGTGGTGCGTTGGGTAAAGTTTCAATATTTGCACTAGGTATCGGACCATATATTACTTCATCAATCATTATGCAGTTAATGGCTGTAATTATTCCTGCATTGGAAAAATTACAGAAGGAAGATGGCGAAGCCGGTAGAAGAAAACTTTCTCAATACACAAGATTATTTACTGTTGTATTGGCAGTTTTTCAAGCACTAATATTTGTAGGCTATATGTCGCACCTTCCTAGTACAATTGTAGCTGGTGTAAATCATGTTATGTTTTACATCTCTGCCATAGTTTCATTGACAGCCGGTTCTGTTCTTGTAATGTGGATGTCTGAATTAATTACAGAAAAAGGTATTGGTAACGGTGGTTCTTTAATCATCTTTGTTGGTATCTTATCAGGTATTCCATTGTATTCAAAAACAACCGCACAAATGATTCAAGGTGAGCCATCACTTATGTGGGGATTGATTCTATTACTTGCAATCTTCTTTGTAACAATGATTTTCGTTGTTGTAATGCAAGAAGCAATTCGTAAGGTTATTATTGTTAATCCAAAAAGACAAGTTGGTAACAAGGTTTATGGCGGAGTAAATACATTTATTCCGTTCAAACTTAACCCTGGTGGGGTTATGCCAATTATCTTTGCTGTAGCAATTTTATTGTTCCCATCAACTATTTTGAGTTTGGTTGGACAAGCTAATTTGCCTGCTGGTTGGGTACAAGATTTTGTTCTTACATTGAATAAAATTTTCAATCCTGGCGGACCTATTTACTACGTTATATATTTTGCAATGATTGTTGTGTTAACATTCTTCTACGCATCAATCATGCCAAATATGCAGCCAAAAGAAATTGCTGATAACCTTAAAAAATACGGTTCATCAATTCCGGGTATTAAACCGGGAAGACCAACAGCTGAAGCGTTGGATAAAATCTTAACAAAAACTACTTTCATTGGTGCAATGGGCTTAGGTATAATTGCTCTAGTACCTGCGTTTGCAAGTTATATAACTAAGATTACAACTCTTCAAGGTATCGGTGCTACTTCTTTAATCATCATGGTTGGTGTTGCGCTTGATTTGATTAACCAAGTTAAAACGCATTTGCTAGCAAGAAATTACGAAACATTCTTGAAGGATTAGTGATAAAAATTTATTATGGTTAAAAAAATCGGACTTGAAAATATTTTCAAGTCCGATTTTTTTAACCATAATAAATTTTTATTAAACAACTTCATTTATTTGTACAAAATTTTTATAATAATAATTATAAACCATTACAGCCACAAATACTAAATAATAAAAATTAATAAGCGTAAAAATAAAATGCATTACAACATTTGCGCCAAACAAAGTTGTAAAAATTGACAAAATAAAATATGAAACAAACAGGATTAAAAATAATCCGAAGTTTGTAAAAAATTTTTTGCTGAACAAGTCTTTTAATGACACAAAATAAGCTTTGAACGGATTTTTTTCTTTGAAAAACAATGCAGGAGAATAAAACATAATTAAAAAATATGTTACTGACATTGTGAAGAATAAAAGCATATTCCAAGCATTAAGTTTGAATATTTGTTCTTGTGTTAAACTGCCTAAGAATGTTTTCATTGCCGCAAAAGATTCCATGCCTTTAGTCAAAGCTTCGGGAGTAATTTCTATATCACCGATTAGCTTCATTCCAACAAAATAAGAAACAAGGATTAATAAAACAGAAATTATGATTGTATTAATCATTAGCCCTAAAACCGGTAAAAAATATTCTCCAACGCCTGCCGGAAATTCTTTTAATAATACATTTGGGTCTTCTTGCTCAGGATTAGAAACACAAGTTTTTATCATAAAAAACCAACCTGATAAAAACGCACCGACCATTAAACCAAATAAAAGAAGTGCAATTAACAAGCTTAATAAATTACCCCCAACGGAAAATAAAATATACAAGCTTGATAAAAGCGAAAATAAAATCAATGGTGTTGCTAAAATTATGTATTTATTTGTAAGTTGAAAACTATCTTTTATATAACTAAGCATTTTTACTCCTAAACTCTGTATTGAATAACAGATTGTTCAATAATATCATCTGAAACCTTTGACGCAAAATCTCTAAAACTATTGCTGATATTTGATGAAGGATTAACTTCCGAAATCGCTATACCTTTATTAATTGCTTCCATAATCGTAAAATAATTATTCGGAATTTTCCAATAAACTTTTTGTGCAAGCGTATTTTCTATATCGTCAATCTTGATTTCATCATTGTCCATATAACGATTAACTACAATTTTAACCTTGTCTTTCGGATATCTTCTTGAGTGGAACAAATTCAAACATCGTTGCGCATTTCTTATTGCAGGAATATTTACAATCGTTGTAAACATTATCCAATCTGAACAATCAAGAATTTTAAGCGAATTTTCATCAATATTTGACGACATATCAACAATAATATACGAAAATTCTTTTCTCAAAGCTTCAAAAAGTGCAGGAATTTGCTGTGGTTTAATACTTTCTGCCTGCTCAATATAATTTGGGTCAGACAAAATATAAAGTGATGTGTCTTTGTATTTTTCAAACGCTTTAATTAAATTTGAGTTTTCATTATTCACCAATTTATTTAAAACATAATTGACGTCAAACACCGGATTTAGATTTAAAAATGTTGAAACATCGCCCAATTGTAAATTTAAATCTAAAAGTGCAACTTTGTCTTTCGCAACTTTTGCTAATTCTAAAGCCAAATTAATTGCAATTGTAGTCTTTCCTATTCCACCTTTGTTTGAGTAAACAGTAATAATTTTTGACTGAGTTGGAATTTCATCCGCAGAAATGCTTGATAATGCTTGTATAATTCTGCTTAAATCTTCTTTTAGAACAGGTTTTGGTAAAAATTCTTTTGCACCCAATCTTAAAGCACGTATTATATCGTTAGTAGAACAATCTGTTGAAGTTATTATTAATTTTGAAGTGCAAAGTTTGATTCTATCAGCCATTTCTTTGATATCTTCGCCATTTGTAGAAATATCCATTATAACGATACAATTTGATCCACATTTTTTAACTTCTTCATAACCATCTATATAATCATCAAAAAGTTTGATATCACCTACAAAATCAAAACTTTCTAAATATGATTTTATAACTTCTCTGGAATTGCTATTTTTATCAAAAACAATTACCGAATTTTGCATCTCTAACCTCTTCTTGTTAAATACTCATTTTAATATACATCAAATCAAATCTTTGAACAATCAACTTTTAGACTATTTTGAATAAATATGCAATTAAAATTAGAAAAATTTGAGAGCTTAGATTATAATAGAAAAAAGAGTTATATTATGTCAAATAAAATTAATGCAATAAAAGTCAGAGGGGCAAAAGTACACAATCTTAAAAACATTGATGTTGATGTTCCCTTAAATAAAATTGTAGGAATTGCAGGCGTTTCAGGTTCCGGAAAATCTTCTCTTGCACTTGGAGTTTTGTATTCAGAAGGTTCAAGAAGATATTTAGAAGCTCTTTCAACTTATACCCGACGCCGAATGACACAAGCAGAAAAGGCTCTTGTCGATGAAATTCTATACGTTCCGGCTTCTCTTGCCTTGCATCAAAGACCTGCTGTCCCTGGAGTTAGAAGTACGTTTGGAACAGGTACTGAACTTTTAAATAGTCTTCGATTGATGTTTTCGCGCCTTGCAAGCCATCGTTGTCCTAACGGGCATTATCACGAACCGACTCTAGCAGTTGCAAGCGAACAAGAACTTATTTGTCCGACTTGTCAGACGCATTTTTACGCACCGTCAGCAGAGGAATTAGCTTTCAATAGTCAAGGTGCTTGTGAAGTTTGTGGCGGGACAGGCATAGTAAGAACTGTAGACAAGTCAACACTTGTTCCTGACGAATCTTTAACAATTGATGAAGGCGCAGTTGCACCTTGGGGAACACTTATGTGGTCACTTATGACCGATGTTTGCCGAGAGATGGGCGTTAGAACAAATATTCCATTTAAAGACTTAACCGACAAAGAAAAAGATATTGTATACAACGGACCTGCCGAAAAGAAACATATTTTCTACAAAGCCAAAAATACAAATCAAGCAGGCGAATTAGATTTCACGTATTATAACGCGGTTTATACGGTTGAAAACGCTTTATCAAAAGTTAAAGACGAAAAAAGTATGAAGCGTGTCGAAAAATTCCTTAAACAGGATATTTGTCCGAATTGTCACGGAACGCGTTTATCTCAAAAAGCAAGATATCCTAAAATTATGGGAATTTCTTTGGATGAAGCTTGTCAAATGACTCTGTCAGAGCTTGTTGAATGGGTGAAAAAAGTTCCAAATTCTTTGCCGAAAGAAATGCAAATGATGACAGACAGTATCTGCGACTCATTTTTAACGGTTGCAAAACGCCTTATGGATTTAGGTTTGGGATATTTAACTCTTGATAGAGCTGCGTCAACTCTTTCAACGGGTGAACGTCAGAGAATGCAGCTTGCACGTGCGGTTCGAAACCGAACAACAGGCGTTTTATACGTTTTAGATGAACCTTCAATAGGTTTGCATCCCTCTAACATTGTTGGTTTGAAAGGTGTTTTGCACGACCTGCTGGATGACGGGAATTCTATTATTTTAGTTGACCACGATACTCAAATTCTGACCGAATCCGATTGGATAATCGAAATGGGACCGAAAGCAGGCGCAAATGGCGGCTACGTAATAGCAGAAGGCACCGTTGAAGATATAGAAAACAACGAGAAATCAATTATCGGCGAATTTTTATCAGGCAAAAAACAAGTTATCACAAGAAAACAAGCAAATCCTGAAGACATGTTTGAGTTTGGCAAAATTCACATGGAAATAGATGCTATTCACACGGTTAAACCACTTGTTGTTGATATTCCAAAAGGGCGCTTAACCGTTGTAACAGGTGTTTCGGGGTCAGGTAAAACAACAATGGTTTTGGAAAGTTTGACACCTGCTTTAGAATCTCTCGCAACAAAATCAAAACTCCCTGAACACATAAAAGAAATTAAAGCTGACGGCATTAAACAAGTTAAACTGATTGACGCAACGCCAATTGGTATTAATATTCGCTCTACAGTTGCAACTTATGCCAATGTTCATGATGAACTTAGAAAAACCTTTGCAAAAGTCGCTAAATCTATGAATTTAAGCTACAAAGCAGGAGATTTTTCTTATAACACAGGAAGTTTGCGCTGTCCTGTTTGCGACGGCACAGGTGTAATTAATCTCGATGTTCAGTTTTTACCTGATGTTGAAATTCCTTGTCCTGAATGCAACGGCTCAAGATATGCCAAAATTGCTGAAAGTATCAAATATAAAGGACATTCGCTTCCACAACTAATGGCAATGGATGTTAATACTGCACTTGAAGCTTGCAAAGATTTAAAACTAGTAAATCAAAGATTGCAAATTTTACAAGATTTAGGTCTGGGTTATCTGACTTTGGGTGAAGCAACACCAAGTCTTTCAGGCGGTGAAGCGCAGAGATTGAAACTCGCAAGTGAAATGCGCAAAACTCAATCAGATTCAGTGTTTATTTTTGATGAACCGACAATTGGATTACATCCTTTAGATGTTCAAACTCTTTTAACAGTTTTTCAGACTCTTATTGATAACGGCGCGACCGTCATAGTTATTGAACACGATTTGGATGTAATTAAAAATGCTGATTATATTGTTGATATGGGACCTGAAGGCGGTGAAGCCGGCGGAGAAATCATCTTTACAGGGACACCTGTGGATTTAAAAAAATGTAAAAACTCAAAAACTGCAAAATTTGTGTAATTTTATGCTATTATAAATACACAAAGAAAATAGGAGAAATTTTATGCAAGCAAGACGTGCAGCTAGAGAATTAGCACTTATATTGTTTTCACAATTTGATAAAGAAATTACAAGATATTCAAGAAAAGATTTTGAAGATATCATGCTTAAGTCTGTTAGAATTCTTTCTAACTCAGCATCAGAAGAATTGAATTTAACAGTTGGTTCTTTGATTGATATAAAAGAGGCTTTAGACACATACGAAGCTGAACACGAATCAAACTTATCAAGACCTATGGGCGCAAAGAATAAGCCTGTTCAAATTCCTATGACTGATGAAATGATTGCAAAAGTTGATACAATGCTTGATGTTGCAGAAAAAGCACTTTTAGCGTTAGAAATAGCGGAATTTACAACTTTAGAAAATCAATCAGAAGTAAAAAATTACACAATTGAAATTGCTGAACAATTCAAAATTAACCACAAAGAAATTGATGAAGAAATTCAAAAATATTC
>CAKVGW010000007.1 GCA_934747325.1 uncultured Candidatus Melainabacteria bacterium
TCATTAGCGTAATCATTGATTTTTTCAAAAATATAAACGATATTTTTAACTGAAACTCGTTCTCTGATTAAGCAAGTCAACAAATACTTCAAATCAGATGCCGTAATGAAATCAGGAATAATATTGTCAACAAGGAAAGAATTTGTTTCTATAACTTTCTCAACATATTTGTTTATATCGTTATAGTCCATAATATCCGAAACTTCACGTACAGCAATGTATTTAATTGCTTCACCTATGTATTCCGCAGGGCTCATTCCTTTAATCCAAAAATCTTTAACCTTGTCTTTTTGTATCCAAACAAGTTTTTTGCCTGTAATTTCATCAATAAGTTGATAATCATCATCCGTAAGTTTATAACCTTTCAAATCGTCTTTGTAAAAAGCCAAAAACTCTGGAAAAACAACAGAGCGGAAAACTTCGATGTCATGAATTTTAATATTAAATTCATTTTGCATAAGTTCATCGCTATTATGAAAATGAATATGTGGAATTACATAACCTAAGTTTTCAGTCAATTCTTGACGAACTTTAACTGTTTCTGCTAGTAAATTATCATTTTCTTCCATTGAAATTACATCTAAAATTTCTTCAGAAAGATTGATGACAAATTTTTCTTCTTTAATTTCAGAATACATCGTTTCAGGTGAAATCTCATTTACAAGCGCTTGTTTCAAAGCTTCAAGTTGTTTAAGTTCGTCTGACATTTGATTGTTTAACTGATTTTTTTCATCAGGAGAAAGATTATCACTTTCTAATTGTGATTTAATTTTTTTGATACGTTCTTTTTGATTAGATATTTTTAACTGAATTTCTTTGCATGAAGCATAAGGGCTGGATGGTGCTGCAAGCATTTTTTCCATACGATATTTAAAACTTGTAATATTTACAATATCGTCTAAGTCAGTAGTGTCTTCTTCTTGTTTTTCGCGCATAAAAATACAATTAAAATCGTACGAAGTTTCTGTTTCAACTTCGTGCATTGTATATAAATCCCAACCCGCATCGGACATTTCATTTAACAAATCTTCTAAAGCTTGTTTATCGTCAGTCGGTACAGATTTAATAACGTATTGCATTTTTTTGTTAAACATCATCATCCTCGTCATTAGTTCCAATTACAGCATAAACTAAATTTACGTGAGAAGGCTTACTTTCGTTGATTGAAAACGCTTCATCACAGAATTTTTGTGCAATTTTTGTTTTTTCTTCATCATTTGAATATATTGTATAAAGGTTTTCACCTTTTTTAACATATTCACCACTTTTTTTGTTCAAATAAATTCCAACGCTCAAATCAATCGGTCTTGAACTGTTTTCTCTGCTTGCACCAAGTGCTTTAGACGCTTGCGCAATATTGAATGCGTTTATATATTGAACATAACCGCTTTTTTTTGATTCACATTCTATTTTAAAAGCCGGTAATTCAAATTTATCATAATTTTCTAAAACAGCAGTGTCACCACCTTGTGCAACAATAACCTCTCTAAACTTTTCAAGTGCTTTTCCTGAATGAATTAATTCTCGTAAATATCTTTCAGCCTCTTGTCTTGTTTCGTACATGTCTAGAAATACAAGCGCGGAAGAAGCAAAATAATAAGTAAGCTCAGCTAAATCTCCTGATTCAATATTACCCTTCAAGAATTCAATAGCTTCTATCACCTCTAAAGAATTGCCGATAGCGCGTCCTAGAGGTTCTTCCATTGAGGTCACAACTGCAATAATTGATTTATTTAAGTTTTTACCGATTTTTACCATCAATTTTGATAAATGAACAGCTTCTTCCGGCGTTTTCATAAACGCTCCGGCACCGTATTTTACATCCAAAATCAAATTATTAGCGCCCGAAGCTATCTTTTTAGAAATAATAGAAGATGCGATTAAAACATCACTATCCGCAGTCCCTGTTAAGTTTCTAAGAGCTTGTAATTTTTTATCAGCAGGTGCTAAATCTTCTGCTTGAGAGGCTATAACGCAGTTTATTTCTTTAATTTGTTTTACCAGATTTTCTGCGTTTAAGTCTGTTTTTAAATATGGAATAGATTCCAATTTATCAACGGTACCAGCTGCGTAACCTAATCCTCTATCAGCTAGTTTTGCAATAGGAACTCCAGCTGCTGCAAGCAATGGGATTAACGTTATTGTAACCTTATCTCCAACACCGCCGGTCGAATGCTTGTCAACAATCAAGTTTGAAAGTTCACCAAAATCTACACGATTACCTGACTCCGCTAAAGCTTCTGTAAGATATGCCGTTTCAGCTTCGTTTAAGCCTTTAAAATATACAGCCATCAACCAAGATGCGATTTGAGCTTCGTGCGTAATTGCACCATCTAAAGATTTAACGATAAAACGAATTTCATCTTTTGTGTGAACTTTTCCATGCTTTTTTTTCTCGATTAGGTCGATTAAATCCATTATTTTTTAGCACCTTTTAATTTTAAGATAACACTGTCTGAAATATCAACGCCACCAACAAAAACTCCTCTAACATCCATTACGGCATCAAGTTTTTGTTCAACCATTACAGCTTTTGCAGCTTCTTTTATTTTTGTGAAAACTTCTTGTTCTCTTTTGTTTTTAAGAGTCACATAAGCTGTTTCTTTAGCTTTGAATTCAGCAGCTGTTTTTTCTTCAAAAGTTTGTTTTTTTAATGGTGTATCTAATCCTTTGTATTCTTTTTCTTTATCAACTAAGAACTGTTGCATTTCTAAGCCTTTTGCATCAACTTCTTTAGTAACTTGTTTTGCATAATCGTAATTATCAATTACTTTTGCATAATCAATATATCCGATACCGCCAGCGTTAGCCATGCCTGTAAATGCCATAATAGCTAATGCTACAAGACCTAATTTTAAATTCTTCATACAAAACCTCCTTGTATCTATATTATACACTATTTTTGTTGTTTTTTTAAAGCTTAATACATCATGTCGCCTACACCAAACGTAAAGTATCCGTGTGGTGATCCGTTTGGTCCGGGATTTGTAATTGGGAACCCATAATCAACTGATAATGGACCGATGCCCGGCATATTTATTTTTAAACCAAAACCTGCCGTAATAGCTTGAATTGGTCTGTCATATAACGTACTTGAAATTGTTGGGTCAAATACACGACCGGCATCAACCCAGAAGGTTAATCTCAAGTTCTGCAAGAAATTAACTTTTAATCTATCAACAAACGGAATTGGAGTTGCTAATTCAGCAGAACCCATAATGAATGACGTACCTGTACCTACACCGTTTACTTTGTAACCTCTGATTGTGTAAGGTCCGCCTAAACGATAAGCCATAACTTCAGGCATATCGGAACCGTGTATTTTTAAACCGCCACGCCCTGTGAATGTCAAAGAAGATTTCTTTGCAATCGGTATGAATTTTTTAGCCATACCTGTTAAACGTCCGTTGGTTTTTCCAAAACCGTCTAAGCCGAACGCTTCTTCATATCTAACAGAAGCCAAAGCACCATGGCGAGGGTTTATTGCAGAATCTCTGGAATCATACGCTAAGCCTGGGGCTAATCTCAAGAAGAATCCGCCTTCCAGTTGTTTTGCACGGTCAGCAATATCTAAACCGTGAGATTTGTAAAGACTTTCAATTTTATTGGCATCACCTTCATTTAAGTGGATGTATTCAACACCTGTTGTAAATGTGGAAGATAAATGCTTATTATAACTTAATCTGTGAGCAATAGTACTTTCAAGACCGATTCTGCGTTCAACTGCAAGTGGTATTTGATAACTTCCCAAATCTCTAAAATAAATCTTGCTCATCAAAGAATTATCAGCATTCAAGAAATGTGGTTCAAAAAAGCTTAATTCAGCTTGATAATTCATGTGACTCTTGATTGAAGAATCGCTCATTAAAATACCGGAACCAACCATGCCTGATAATGAAACTCTTTGGTTCATGCCACGGAAGTTATTATCTGAAATTGCCGCAGAACCAAAAGCACCTGTTGCGGAATCCAAACCGCCACCAATTGAAACGGATGCTGTTCTTTGTTCTTTTAATTCAATTGTTACATCGAATTTATCAGGGTCATCTTCTGAAACTTCAATCGTACGGTTTACGTCTTTAAATGCTTGAGTTGAATACAATCTAACTAAATCCTGCTTAACTTGATTTTCGTTATAAACAGTACCCGGCTCAGTCATGATGTTACGCTCAATAACGTACTCTTTAGTTTTTTCATTACCGGTAATCATGATTTTATTGATTTTACCTTCAGTAATGCTTAAGTTAAGCGTTCCGTCAGGATCATCATAGATAGAGTCTATTTTTGAAAGAATATATCCTTTAGAATAGTAGCACTGATTGATTTGCTCCATTGCTTGGTTAATTGCTGTGATATTTTGGGGTTTACCCTTCAATGGAAGCAAATATTGCATTATTTCATCACCTGAAACAACAGTGTTACCTTCAATTGTAAAGTCTGTTACAGGGATATTTTCTTCTAAAATAATTTTTAAAGAAATCGTACCGTTAGGATTTTTTACCGGAATAGCTTTCATTTTTTCTGTAAAATATCCTAATTTGTAAATGGTTTTCAAATCTTGTTGCATAAGGTCTTTGTCGTACAAATCACCTTTTTGCAAAGACATCTTAGATAGAATGTATTCAGGTTTAATAATATTAGAACCCAATATTTCAATATCATTAATATATGCTGTGTTGCTGTCGTAGGTTGATTCTTCAATATAATCCAATTCTTGCTGTTCAGCGGCATTTTCTTGTTTGTAAGCATCTGCAGTAGATTTGTCTATGCCTTTAGAGTAGGCTAAATTAGGCGTCAAAATTGCGCCTAAAACCAATGTTGTTATTAAAATTTTTTTATATAAAACGGACAACTTAGTCAACTATCCACTCCACAGCAATGTTAAAGATATTGTAGCACAAAAATTGAAAATAAAAAAATAGAATTGTAACAATGTAAAATATTTTAGTGTTTGAGAATAGTTGTAAGAAAGTGGTATAAATATTCCTTACTGGATAACACCTCACCCTACACAAAAGAACAGACTGACAATTTGTCAGCCTGTCTTTTGTGTAGTGTAATGAATGTGTTATGAAAAGTTATTGATTATTAATTTTATCTAGCGCTCTTGTTGCAGCGATTGCAACTTCCGGATTTGTGTCAGCTTGAGCAAGGGTGAATAATGTTGACATTTCTTCTTTGTATTCAGGTCTGTAAATATGTCTAAGTGCATCAATTGACGCAATCTTTACGCCGGAATTAGGATTATATCTCAAGGAGTCAACAATTGCTGCCGTTCCAGGGATGTCAGTCATTGGAACAATATTTCCGGTTTGTTTTTCTATTTCATCCGTATAAACCTTAGCTAAAATAGCCATTGTATACAAAGCATATTCTTTATTTCTTTCGGCTTGTTCCATAGGTGCAATCGTATCAGCCAGAGCTACATCTTTTTCAGTTATTGAATAAGGAAGTTTTACAGGTTGATTATTAGCTTTGCCGTTTTCCATACTTACAAAATTAGCAATTACTTTTCTTCTCGCTTGGATTTGTTCGTCAGTCGGAGCTGCTAACTCTGCTGAATCTTTTTGGGTAATATCAATCAAACTTGAAAAAACATCTCTTACGATGTAAGGAATTGCATTATTTGAATCATCTAAAGCTACTCTAGCAATTTCTTCCATTTGTTGAGCCTGAACATCAAAATCTTCGTTTGTTAAATTTGAAATAACTAATGGAATATCAACATCAGGTTTAATTTCTTCTCCTGGAATGATTTTAGGTTTCTTTATTCCCTTGGTTTCAGTTTCCATTACTTCAACATCATTGCTTATATTATCAATTTTTTCTTCACCTTTTTCTGCCTCTACTGTCGTAAAATTAGGTTCAGGAACCTCAACATTTTTATTTTCTTTGTCAACTTTTTTTTCTGTATCAACCGTTGAAGCGTTAATTTCATCTTCAGGTTTCGTTACAACTTCTTCGTTTTGTGGTTCTTTAATTTCTTCTGCAGAAGCTTTGTCATCTAATTTTTTAGGCGTTTTCTTATCAACTTCTATTTCTAATTCATTTTCCATTTTGGGTAAAATTAAATTGGTTGTTTGATAAGCAACATGAAATCCTTGTGGAAGCGGTATTTTGTTGATATTTGCCATGTCATAAGTTACAGGAACTTGTGCTTCAGGATAATCATAAATTCTATGTTCCGGCATGTTTACAGTCGGATTATCAATATTAATGCTAACAGCACTATAATTTCCATTATCATTATTTTGTGCTGTGTTAACATTTGGATTGCCGTTTACTTGTGGTTTTTGAATATTGATTTTTACAGCATTATAATTTTGTCCGCTTATGTTACTATCTATTGATTGAACCATTTATTACATCCTTTCAACATCTACACTACATTTAGTTAATACTCATCAATAATAAAATTTGCTAACATAAAAAAAATGTTTTACAAAAATTTACATACAAAAAGGAAGTGCTTTTAGTCATTAGCACTTCCTTTTTCTAAATATTAGCATTTATCCTCTTGCACAAATAGTTTGAGCAACATAAACGCCCGATGCTGATGCTTGAATTAAACCTCTTGTAACACCTGCTCCATCACCGATTGTGAACAAGTTTTTAACACCTTCTGTTTCAAGTTCGTTTGTTAATTTTACTCTTGCTGAATAGAATTTAACTTCAATACCATAAAGAAGTGTATATCTTGAAGCGGTTCCCGGTGCAATTTTGTCAAGCGCAAACAACATCTCAATAATACTCTTCATTTGTCTGTAAGGAATTACAAGACTCAAATCCCCTGGAGTTGCACAGCTCAAAGTTGGAGTGATAATGCTTGATTTAATTCTATCAGGGGTTGAGCGTCTGCCTTCTAACAAATCACCAAATCTTTGAACAAGGATACCGCCCGCCAGCATGTTCGCTAGACTTGCAATATGTTGACCATAAGCAATAGGTTGTTTAAAAGGCTCTGTGAATTTCTTGCTTACAAGTAACGCAAAGTTTGTGTTATTAGTTTTGATATTTGCGTAACTGTGACCGTTTACAGTTGCAATTCCGTTATAATTTTCTTGAACAACTTCGCCGTTCGGGTTCATACAAAAAGTACGAACTTCATCGCCAAAAGTTGGTGAATAATAAACCAATTTTGACTCATATAATTTGTCTGTCAATGGGGCAAACACAGGTGCAGGAAGTTCTACACGAACACCGACATCAACTGCATTATTTACCATACCGATTTTATTTTTTGCAAATTCATGTGTAAGCCAATCTGCACCTTCCCTGCCGGGAGCTATAATTGTGTATTCGGCTTTAATTGTTTCGCCATTATCAAGAACAATGCCTTTAACTTGTTCACATTCAACAATAAGGCTTTGCGCTGTTACATTGTTTAGAATAGTAATTCTTTCGTCTAAAAAGTCTTGCATGTGTTTAAGAACATCCAAACTACGCTCAGTTCCCAAGTGTCTTACAGGTGAATGTACAAGTTTTAATTCTGCAAGAGCCGCTTGGCGTTCAATTTCTCTAAACACTTCCATATTTGTGCCGAAAACTTCATCAGTTGCACCATGCTCTAAATACATATTGTCAGCATAGTTAATAAGCTCTTCGACTTTTTCTCGGCTCATGTAATCAACAAGGTGACCTCCAACATCAGGTGTAAGAGTCAATTTTCCGTCAGAAAAAGCGCCTGCTCCGCCCCAACCGCAAAGCAAACCGCAACGTTTACAATTTACACATTTTGGTGAACCTTCTCTTATCGGACATTTTCTTTTTTCAATTTTTTGTCCTTTTTCGATTAAAACAACTTTCCACTCAGGACGTAATTTAACTATTTCTAAAGCAGAAAAAATACCCGCAGGTCCTGCGCCAATAATTGCAACATTGTACATTAATATTAACTCCTAAACTACCCTATTACTTACTTATAGTAAATCAAAAAATGAACAAACACAAGTTTATTAATATATACTATTTAACTATATAAGTATTACTCTCGAGAATGATTTTTTGTATAATTCATCACATTTCTTTACATGTCGATTGCTAAGAGCGTTATTTTATGCTAAAATACTCGCATAAAATGTGTGGAAATTAACTGATATTTATATAAATGTGTGTTACTAATATAGGAGAAAAAAACTATGAAACTTATCTCTAAAGAAATCAAAACAGTTAAATCTGCATTCAACGATGAATTTGAAAACTACTTGAAAAAGCAACAATTGAAAACCACTTTTAATGGCACAGAATTGGAATCTTTTTCTTGGTACAGAAAAGCTTTAGGACTAGCTTAAGTCTAAACTGAATCTTATTTAGTAAAGATTTTGGGAGTATGAAAATTTTAATTTAAGTCAGGCGCAGATTTGCTTTGCAAATCCGCGCCTGACTGCTTTATATTTTATTATTTCTTATTTCCGACTTCATTTCCCGGAATCATAAGAGCTGCAGGAATTACCCTCGAAATTGCATGAACAATCGGATGTTGAGATACATAACTTGCTGCAACTACAGCATCATCTAAGTGGGCTGAAAAATCTGTTATTTTCATATCACGTCCTTCTTTTTGACGGAAGATGAAATTGTTTACACGATTCATTATGATATTTGCTAAATAAACACCTGCAAAAATACCAGCAACCGCGCCTGTGCTTTGTGCAACTTTGCCATATTTTTTCAGTTTTCCTGATAAAAAATCTACAGTTAAAATAGGAATTGAAATGTTACCAATCTGCATCAAGGCTTCACGACGTTTTTCTTTTCTTGCTTTTTTGTTTTTATCTATCATATAACCACCGGCTAAACCGCCCAAGACAGACCCTACGCCAATTGGAATAACTTGTTCATCGTGATAATGAATTTTTGCCAAATAAGAGTTTTTGATGTTTTTAAACATTTTTGAAGGCTTTAATGAATATCCTGCTTTCTTTGCCAAAATGGCACAACTTACAGCAGTACCCAATGCAGACATGCTTGCAACAACCGCTCTTTGTTTTTTAGAATACGGATTTTTTTGCTCTGTTTCACCAAAATGTTTAAAACTTTGTGTATTGTAATTTACAGGACTAATGTTCATATTACTACCTTCTAGATATTGTAAAACATGAACAAAATAAAAATTGCCTATATCTTAAAATATCTTAACAAACAGGTGAGTAGAATTTAGAAATTTCTTCAAAATACTTCTCTAAAGCCTTATAGCCATTGTATATTTCGTTTGTAACCGTAGCATATCTGCTTGCGATTATGTACTTAAGTTCTTTGCATCTTATTTGTAATAAATCGTCTGCATCTTTTCTCAAAAGCTCGTTGCCTGATGTTGACCATTTTTTCAAATAAGAAAGTTCTTCGTTAATTTGCTTTATAGTAGAGAATTCTAAAGTATTGAAATCATATTTTTTAAGAAGTTGCAATTCAGAATTTGTGATTCTGCTCTGAACAGCTTGAAAACGATATATTTTCTTGATTATTACATAGTTATCAGCAATTCTTCTATGTGAATATGGTACAGAACTTTTTGCTAAAAGTGCTGATGTAGAAAGTGCTGTAAACGCATCATCATCTCTTGAAAATGTACTTTGAATTGGATTAATCGTTTCAATCTTCTTATTAATCACGAGCCCAAACTCCTTTTCCCTCTTTACAAATACAATCATATATTAAGCATGTAAAGTTGTCATTATAATTTGAAAAATTTTTACATAAATTAAAAAATTGATTTTTTTCTTGTGAATATTTCTCTCAATAACAGCCACTAGTGTCCGAGATAATTTTGAAAAAGCATATATACCTTTTAAAAAGTTGGATTGCTTCGTCACTATAAAAATCGCTGTTCCTCGCAATGACTTGGTGTTAGACTTCCAAGCGTGCCGTCATTGCGAAGGCGATTAGCCTGAAGCAATCCAGCTTTTTATTAACTATTATTTTTAGTCTATACAGTACAAATTTTATTAAAAAGCCTTGACTTAACTACTTTTTGTAAATTATAGATAAATCTATCTCGGACAGTAGTGCAATAACAGCTGACTTTTTATTTTTTTCAGTTAAATATATGAGGTTAAAACAAACTCTCTAATGTATAATAAAATAGGGATTTTTATATCTGATAACTCATTAATTACAAGGAAAAATATATGCCAATCGAAGGTTTTGATTATAAAGGTTTTGCAGCGTCAATGTCAGAGCAAGCTAAAGAGCTTGTTCCAAAAGAGTTGGAAGACAGAGAAAAAGAGTACATTGTAAAAACTCTCGGTAATTTTACACTTCTTGCCGGCGAAGCTTTGTATAATGACCAACAGCTTAATTTAAATGCAGACCAAGCGGTATTTATCACGCAAATTATTGCAGAATGGTCGTTCCACAAATCAATTGACTTAATTCATTCTGGCATTCTTCCGCAATATTGGGATGGTATTATGCAAAAAATTGCATTTACTATTTTTGAAGTTGCAAAACAAGCAGTTATTAGAAAAATTCCGCAAGACCAATTGTTGCAAGCTGTAGAACATCACGTAATTAAGGTTTATAATCAAAGCATCGAAGAACTTCAACAAAAAGGTGTTATTGACGAAGAAACTAAAAATCGCGCTGAAAACCAATCAAATATTGATGCTATGGCTCAACAGGCACAAGCAGAGCAAGAACGACAAAAACAAGCGCAGGCTCAAGAAGCACAACAAAATGCTCAAGATGCAGAACAACGTAGGCAAGAACGTCAAAAACAAAGAGAGCAGCGACGTCAAGCAAAACAAGCAAATGTTTCTATGCCACAAGGTATTACGAATAAGCAAATGAAGTTGATGTCTTTGGCTCTTGTTTTAAAACTTATGTCACAAGACAAGGTCATGACAATTCTTAACAAGTTTGATTCTAATGATTCATTGGCGATTTCTCAATATATGAATATGGCGGATTTAGAATCCCATCTTGACGGTGATTTGGTAACGGATTGTCTGAAAGAAATGAAAGAATATCTTCCTATTAAGCGTAAGCTTACAAAGGAAAATGTTCTCGGAGATTTGTTAAGAATTTATAGAGAAATTCCAAGGGAACGTATAGAAAAAGTTATAAAAAACGAACGTCCGCTAGTGAAAAGGTTTATAGCGCAAGCCTATGATGGTGAATATTCTAATTTGCCGTTAAAAGTTGCGGGAATTGTTGCACAATACATTGAAGAGAGTGTATAATACTTTTATATGATAATCAAAAAAAGAAATTTGAGGGGGAAGGTAGTAAAAGCAGAGCCTAAAAAAGTTGAGGCTCAAGTTTCTGATGCCCAAATTTCAGAAATTGAAAACATAGCACAACAACCTGTGGTTGAAGAAGTAGTTCAAGAAATTCAACAGCCTGAAGTCCCGCAAGAACCGGAAATAGATTTATTTGATATTGAAAATATTGATTTTACTCAACGTCAAGAACGCAGACGCGGTTCAAGAAGGCGCGGATATCGTCGAATAGATGATAGAAATCTTGTTTCTAGAGCGCAAGAGGAAGCTGAAAATATTAAAAAATCAGCTTTTGAAGAAGGTTACAGAAAAGGTATGGAACAGGCAAATGCGGATATGGAAACTTTTCGCAACAGTTTTTCAGAATTTATGAATGCTCCAAAAAATGTTTTTGAATATATCGCACCTGATATTTTAGAAATCAGTGTTGATATAGCCAAAAAGATTATTAAAAAAGAAGTTGAAAGCGATCCGCAAGTTTTGGTTAATACGATTGTGGATGTGCTTAAAACGGTATCAAAAAGCGAACCAAAAATTAATATTAGAGTTAAACCTCAAGCAGTACAGTTTATTAAGGACACATTGCCGAATATAACTTACGAATATGGGATTGACGCTAAAGTTAATATTATAGCAGACCCTTCGATTGAAGAAGGCGGATGTATTTTTCAGACAAATAACGGAATTGTTGATGCGTCGATTGACACTCAATTAGAAATTATTAAAAAAGCAATAGAGGGAATCTAAAACCCCTCACCCTAACCCTCTCCCACAAGGGGCGAGGGAAGGAAGTTAAAGGACAAAATGGCAGCGGAAGGACAACAACAGAGCAAACCTATATCAGAAATATTTTTGGCACTCTTCGTAATGACTCTTGTTTTAATCTTGATTATGGAGATGCCAAATTGGGTTATCAATTTTTCAATAAGTTTGAATATTACGCTTGGCATTGTGCTTTTGATGATATCTTTGTATGTTCAAAAACCATTAGAATTGGCTGCTTTCCCTTCAATCATTCTTTTGGGTACAATGTTCCGTTTGGTACTTTCTATCGCTTCAACAAGACTTATTCTTGCAAAAGGTGATGCGGGAGAAGTTGTACACGCGTTTGGAACATTCGTTACCGGCGGTAACATGATTGTAGGTGGTGTAATCTTCTTGATTATTACGGTTGTACAGTTCATGGTAATTACAAAAGGTGCTGAGCGTATCGCCGAAGTTTCTGCACGTTTCGCCTTAGACGCTATGCCAGGTAAACAAATGACGATTGACGCCGACTTTAACGCCGGATTAATTTCACCAGAAGAAGCAGTAAAAAGACGTGAAGACCTCCAAAGAGAATCAAGCTTGTTCGGTTCTATGGATGGTTCCATGAAGTTCGTAAAAGGTGATACTATGGCAGGTATCATCATCGTTATAATCAACATTGTAGGTGGTTTGACAATTGGTTGTTTGGTTAACCAAATGCCAATCGCTGACGCAGTTGGTAAATATACCGTTTTAACCATTGGTGATGGTTTGGCGTCACAGCTTCCTTCACTTTTAATGTCAATTTCAGCCGGTATCGTAATGACACGTGCTTCAGCAACAAGTACTTCATTAGGTGGTGATTTGACTGCGCAAATTATGGCAAAACCTTATTCATTGTTCTTTGCCGCATTATTCTTAGGCTTGATTACAATAAGTTCGCCAATTACAGGTTTGCCGTTCTTCCCATTTCTATGTTTTACAATAATCTTGGCTGTCGCAGGCTTCTCAGTATTAGTTAACGCAGATGTTCAATCTCAATTGGGTCAATTGGAAAGCGTACGTCAAAATATGCAAGACTTGGTTAACCCTAACAAGATGTACGAAAGACTTGGTGTTGACGTATTGAGCTTACAAGTTGGTGCGGGTTTGCTTGTAATTGCCGATCCTGATCAGGAAGGTCAATTGCTTGCTAAAATTGCTGCTTTGCGTCAAAGAGTTACGGATGAATTGGGTTACATTTTGCCAAACATTCGTATTATGGATTCATCTGCCTTAGAAGCTAACGAGTACGTAATTTCTATACGTAACAATGTTGTTGCGTCAGGTTATGTTTATCCGGGTAAATACATGGTAATTGCCGATCAGTGGGATTCTGTTAAGAAAACAATTCCTGAAGATGCAATTGTCGGTGTAGACCCTACTTATCAAACTCAAGCGTATTGGATTTCGCAAGACGATGCAAGAGCAACTAAGAATGTTACAGCTGTTGATGCAACAGATGTTCTTGTTACACACTTGCAAGAATGTGTAAGAAAACACGTTGATGAAGTTATGACAAAAACTGACGTTCTTAAGCTTATGGAACTCGTACGTTCTCAAGACCCAACTCTTGTAAATGACTTAGTTCCTGCTATTATTTCTACTTCAGATTTGAGAAAGATTTTTGTAAACTTAATCAGAGAAAAAGTTTCTATCAAGGATATTATCTTTGTATTTGAACGTTTGTGTGATTACGCGAGATTTTCTAAAGAACCTGATATCTTGTCAGAACGTTTGCGTGCTGCTTTAGGCCGTCAAATCTGCTTGAGTAACGTTGACCGTGATCATGTACTTTATGCACTGACTCTTTCTCCTGAATGGGAAAAAACTCTTGATGACAGTTGTCAAAGAACAGAGCTTGGTACAATGTTCTTGCTTAACCCGATGCAAGTACAAGATTTGATTGAATCTACTGCTATGACATTGATGAGAGCGCACCAATCAATCGGTCAACAGCCTGTAATTTTATGTTCTCCTAGAATTAGATTGCCGTTGTATCAATTATTAGAACGCCACATTCCAACAATTGTTGTAATTTCTTATTCAGAATTGATTACGGACATCAAGGTTGAAGCAGTTGATACAATTGGTGAAAATAGCGGATACTAATCAGATAAAAAGTTGAAACTTTGTTTAATTTCGTTATAATAATTTTATGAAGAGAATTTTAGTTTTATTAGTTTTTATATTATCTGCATTACCCATTGTTGCAGACGAAGTTATTTTAAGCACAGGAATTGCGATTAATGATATTCCAAAAGCATTTTTCGGAAGTTGGAGAGTAACTGCGCAGTTAGCGGATACCAATAGCTATGGAACGTTTAAACCTGTAAGTACGGACATGTGGAACTTATCGAGAGTTGGTGACAAGATTACTTTGTCAAATCCTTTTAGTGGTGCAAATGCAGAAATTTCTGTTAGAGCAGTTGAAGGAAATCTTGTTGTGTTTTCTAAAAAAGCACCGTATGATAATAAGGTTTTAACAGATACTGTGACATTAAGACTTTCCGATAATAAATTTTCAGGTATAAATGATTTGACTTTGGAGTCATTTTCTTTGGTTGATAATCATTTGATGAAAACTGAGCATGCCAAATACACCATTAAAGGTGAAAAGATTTCAGGAGAAAGTATTTTAAAACATTAAGTTATTCTTCAATAGAAAGTCCATCGTTATCAGTAGCAACTTCTAACAATCGGTAAGATAAATATGCACCAAGTGCAACTGCTTTAAGGTCAATGCTCTCATCATGTTTCGCAACTTCCAAAATTGCGGAATTGATTTCAGGATTTTCTTCTTTAAGATATTGAACCATGTTTTTTCTCCAAGCTTGCACATCCTTGAAAGCTTCTGAAAAAATTTCCGCTGACATATCTTCGGTAATGATTGGTAACATGTTCTCTATTCTCCTATTTTTTATAATTATAATTTATATTGTAAGTTGTTACAATACATCAAATATATTAAGAATAGAAGTTAGAGAATAGATAGAGCCATATAATAAAAATGAGAAGTGTAAATTTTAACGCTAATAATATAAAAAAAGGTGAAAAATGCTTAATAAAAAGTCGTGTTCAATGAAAAATGTTGAACACGACTCATCGGCTTTTTTGTTTGCTTATTTACTTTGTATTATTGTAACTTATTCGTATTTAGAGATTTCGTCCTCTATGCCAAATGCATCCATAATCATATCAACAGCAAAACTAAGAATTGGTGGAGTTACTCTTTTTATAATTCCAAAAACCCCTCCAATGAGTCTTGAAAACCAGCCTTTTTTCTCTCCATCGCCATCGCCTTTTTTCTTCTCTAACATATTTTCAGAAGTTTTTATTTTTTCTGTAATTCTTGTATCTTCAGTTTGTTCGGCTTCTTTTGTATTCGGAGTTTTTTCAGTTTTTGGAGCTTCTTCGGTTTTCGGAGTTTCTTCTGTTTTTGCAGTCGGAGTGTGAGATATAACTTTGATACCCATATTTGCCAAATATTGTGGGGTTGAAGCGTCACCATAGTTGGCTGCAACTTTTGGATTTTCTGTACTTTTGTTTTTTTCTGCTTCTGTTGTTTCAGCAGGCTTTGAGTCTACTTCAGGTTCAGGTTCTTTAACTTCTGCTGGTTGAATTTTTACCATCATTCTTGGTTGGATGCCGTTTTTGTTGAAATTAATCATGTTTTACTCCTTGTTTTTTTCTTCTATATCTCTGTACCGGTTACTCCATTTATATCGGCATGTTTTTTGAAAACTTTAGGGGATTTAGAAAAAATGAACACTACTACTACTACTACTACTACTACTACTACTACGTTTGCGCCAATTGTAACAATTTTTTTATTTTCTTAACAATTGGATATATATTAAAAAAGTTATTCATAATTCTTAACAATTGCTCATTTTTTTTGTTGATTTGCATTTTATAGACTAAAAAAAATAAGAATAGCATCCAATATTTTCCCAAACCTCACTGGTTAGCGAGGTCGCAGTCGTTCTTGAGCTTTTCGAAAGTTACGAATGCGGGTGAGTATTGATTAAATAAAATAATTGCTAAAAAGCTGGAACTTTCACACTAATCGAGCTCAGTGTTACGTGGGATTTGCAAGCTTAGCACCAATTGAACGCATTTCGCGTCATTGTGAGGTGCGATTAGCACCGAAACAATCCAGCCTTTTAATAACTTTTTTTATTTTTGTTAAAATTATCTTGGACAGTAGTGTCCTTGGAGAGGGAATAACCTAAAGTCGTTCGGTCTAAGTATATTCTCAATTAAGAATGTAACAAAAATGCTTTATCCTTGCTTAAGTTTTGTTTTTTTGCTAAGCTCTAAATGTAGATTAGGTAAAGAGGAGTTTTATTATGGACTTAATGAAAGGTAAAAAAGGTATAATTTTTGGTGTTTCTAACACTCACGGTATTGCTTACGGTATTGCAAAACAATTGCACGAAGCAGGTGCAGACATTGCTTTCACTTATGCCGGCGAAGCTATGGAAAAGAGAGTTCGTCCAATCGCAGAAGGCATGGATGCAAAATTAATCATGAGTTGTGATGTTACAAATGAAGCTGAAGTTGAAGCTGTATTCAAAGAATGCGAAAAAATCTATGGTAAATTAGATTTCGTAGTTCACGCAGTAGCATTCGCACCAAAAGAAGATTTGATGGGTAGATTTGTTGATACTTCTAAACAAGGTTGGGATATCGCTCTAGGTGTTAGCGCATATTCTCTTGTTACAATTTGCCGTCACGCAGAACGTTTAATGAATGAAGGAAGCTCAATCTTCGCTCTAACTTATCTTGGTTCAGTTCTTTCAGTTCCAAGTTATAACGTAATGGGTGTTGCTAAAGCTGCATTAGAATCAGCAATGAGATTCCTAGCTGTAGACTTAGGCCCTAAAGGTATCAGAGTTAACTGCTTATCTTCAGGCCCTGTTAAAACATTGGCTTCAATGGGTATTTCAGGTTTCTCTAAAATGTTAAAAGCAGGTGCTATGAGAGCTCCTATGAAGAGAAACGTAGCTTTAGAAGATGTTGGTAAAGCTGGTTTATATTTAGCTTCTGAACTTTCAAGTGGTACAACAGGTGAAGTTATTTATGTTGACTGTGGTTGTCACTCAGCTTACGCTTCAGCTGAAGAAATGGATGTTCTTTCTCAAGCTGAATAGTTTTGGTTTTAAGGCGGATTTGTTATCACAAATCCGCCTTTTTAAGTTTTAGAAAAGGAATTTATTATGAAAAAACTTTTGTCTTCATTATTCTTATTGTTATTAATTCTTGTTGGCACTCAACAAGCAAAAGCCATGAAATATGAACAAGCGATTAATCAGTCTAAACCAATGGCTATTTTCGTTTATGCACCTTGGGCAGATGGTTATACAACAATGTTACAGAGTTTCAATGCTCTACAGCAAAAATATGGTGAAAAATACAATTTTGTAACAATGAATATCGCGACTGATGACGCAAAAGTTTATAACCAAAAATATTATATTTATCCAAATTTACCTTATGTAATGCTTTTTAGAGAAAGAGGTAAATTCTCTAGATTTATAGAAAGAAATTGCGCGCAAGATACTCAATGCCTTTCTACAAAAATGGATTTGTTTAACAATTAAAAATTGTTTTAAGGTTTATGATAACAATGTCGGGTGCAATTTTTTTGCACCCGACATTGTTATTGATATTTTTTAAATAGAATTATTCTTCGTAATAGCTAGCGCAAGAAGTCGCAGTTTCCCAAACAGAAATTTTTGACACTTGAACAATTTTTTCTTTCAATTTGTTATAAATAAACATTGCGATTATTTCGCTTGAAGGACTTTCGTTTTTGAAATAAGGCAATTCATTTATGTCTTTGTGGTCTAGCAAATCAAGAACTGCTTTTAATTCTTTTTTTAAAACCTTATAGTCAACCAAAATATTACTTTTATCTAATGCTTCGCCTTTAACGTAAGCTTCTACAAGCCAGTTATGTCCGTGTTGATTTTCGCATTCACCATCATAGTTTAATAAATGGTGTGCTGCTGAAAAATATAATTGTGCTTTTAGTTCAAACATTTTTTCTCCTTTTTAGTTGTTGTCGTGTTGAATGAAAATTGTTCAACACGACCTACATTTATTAAATTTTTGTTGGGCAGGTATGCCCAACCGACATTCTATATTCATCTAAACAAGCATCAAAAATAAAAAGCAATTCCTAATACAATTTGTCACTTTCCATTTTCAATTTCCCATTGTAACTATATCCAATCCAATAGCCAAACCTAAAGGCGAGTTCTGCCCCCAATGTCTACGTGCGTAGCACTAACAGCAAACTTCTGCTAATCTGACAAGAATCTTATCTGTGATTACTTTGATGTAATCTTTGTCAACCATGCCATTTATAATACAATCTGCAATTTGATAAGTAGGTCTGATATATTGTTGAGCTGTTGCGTTTACATCTTTAAACTGTAAATCTGCTGCTTCGCCTGTTTTACCGCGAGAAACTGCGCGTTTGTACCAACGTTCTTTTATGACTTCAATTGGTGTGTAAACATAAACTTTTACATCCATAATGTCACGAACTTCTTCATTTAGAACGTATAAACCTTCTGTTAAAATAACTTTTGCAGGCTTTTTAATATCACCTTGCGGATTTGAAACACAAGTTACAAAATCATATTTAGGTGAAACAATTGTTTCGCCTTTCTTTAAACCTAACAAATGTTCTCTCATCAAAGCAAGGTTGATAACTTCCGGAGTGTCAAAGCTAAAACCTGTTTTAAACAAAGCATCATAGCTTCCTGCATCTTGAAGTTCTTTTGACGTATCTTTATAGTAATCATCTTGACGAATTACGGTGTAAATACCTTCTTTTTTGTCACGTACAACAGCTTCTATCGTATTGTCTACAAACACGGTTTTGCCGGATGCACTTTCACCTGTAATTCCGATAAGGAAGGTTTTTTTCTTTTCTTGAACAACTTTGCGAGCAATGTTTAAAATGAAATCATCGGCAACTTTTAAGAACAAAGGTTGTTCTTCTTTTTTATCTTCTTCAAGAATTTCTTTTAAAGTGTCCACAATATTGGATATAAGTTCCATATCCAAACGGCTTGAGTAAAAATTATAATTCGTTAGTTCAAAAGTTTCCACCATGCACCCGTCCTTTATCCATTATTACTATTGTATAGTAAATACCAAAAAAATGCTCGTGATTTCATGCTGATTGTAAAAAAAATTTACTTTTAAAAATTTTTAAAATAAATTAACGATATTTTGTTCTTCAAACTTAGGACAAGTATTCCATACAAGAGTTGGTATTATATCACCGTCAACTCTGCCTTGGAATTGGCATTTGCAACATCCTTTAACCATGTTTGTAGAACCGTCGATTAGTGGTTGGAAGTATTTACAGCATTGGCAAATTTTTAGTGACAAACCGTAATCACCCAGTTTTTCCGTTAATTCTCTAATAGCATCTACCATGCGCAAGTGGTTATTTTTTGTTGTATATGTTTTGCCTTTATTGATAAATCTAACTCTAGCTAATCCATCATCAGAAATTAATTCTAATTGACATTGAAAATCATGACGTCCATCTGTTACGATGATGTTTGTAACCATTTTTTCTACATTATGTTTACGGCTTCTATTTTTGATAAATCTTCTTGTTCCTCTTATAGGAGGGAAGTTTTTAATAACGTGTGCAATAGAATAAATCGGATAAGCAAATAAATAGATGTATTCCTTTGCGTATATTTTTGCATTCAATAAACTTACACAAAATGCCAACGCTAAAACAATTGAAGTTATTAAGATTGTAGAATATCCAATCCAGAATGGGAATGTGTAAGAGTGGCTTAGTAATATTGCATACGCAAAAATGATAAATAATAAGTTTGGTTGTATTAATGAACAAATATATTCTTGTGTCATAAAATTAGAGCAATGAGCAATGCCGGTTCTAAAAATATTTATACGTTTTGATAATGAAGGAATTCTATTATCATAATTCCCGATTTCAGTATATACTTTTAAATCGTCAATAGAAGCTACTGCAACTTTTTCTTTTGCAAGCTTTAAAGTATAAAGAACTTCTGCTGTTTTATCCTGAAAATCAAAAGAACCTATTTTGTTCAGTAAATCTTTTTTTATTACAAAATTATCGGTATTAATCAAATTTGTTAAACCCAAACGAGTTCTTGTTGCATAAATAAACTTTGAAACATAGCTGGAATATGTTACTCTTACACAATCCCAAAATTTTAAGTCCTTGTACTCGCCAATATAATTTACAATTGGCATGAACACATCATATTTGCTTAGATAGTAATTAACATTGCTTAAGAAATCTGAATCTACATAATTTTTAGCATCTAAAAATACGTAGGCATCAAGGTTCTCAACTTCTGAAAGTTTTTCTGCCAAAATAGAATATGCTTGGCTTTTGCCTATTGGTTCAAGGTTATTGATGTTAATAATGTTTACATCTAAATCAGTCTGTAAAGTAACATCAGAAAGACTTTCACATTTATCTAAAATCGCATAGATTGTATAACGCGATTTTGGATAATTTTGGTTTTTTAATTGCTTCAAAAGATTTTCTAAAGTATCAACTTTGCCTGAAGCGTAGACTACAACACAAATGTTTGAATCTTTGTTTGTGTATTTATCTCTAATTTTTTTTGTAGACTTAAGACTTGCAAAAGCCAAAATGATATAAAATATTGTAAATATTGTGATATAAATGTATAAAACTGTCATAATAACCTCGTTAACAAAAGTTTACACTAAAAACAATAAATACTCAACTCAAAGGTTTTAAGCTAAAAAAAATAAAATATTTAAAGATTAGAAATAAAAAAGACTTGATTTAAAAAAATGTTCATGATAAATTAGATTTTGTCGAGAGTAGTCGAGGATAAATAGCTGATTATTTGAGATATGAAAACAAAATACGGGCTGCTAGCTCAGGTGGTTAGAGCGCACCCCTGATAAGGGTGAGGTCGGTGGTTCGAGTCCACTGCGGCCCATATAAAGAAGACTTCTTGCAAAAGAGGTCTTTTTTATTTGCCGCAGTGGACTCATATCTTTGTACGGCTCACTCGAGCAAAGCTCTCAATTCGCCTCACTCTATAAAAACGATACTTAATCGTTTTAACAGAGTTCTTGGCCCATATAAAGAAGACTTCTTGCAAAAGAGGTCTTTTTATTTTTGTTGTACAATACTTATAAATACAGTGAAGGGATATAATATGAAAGTAAGTAGCATAAGCAACAATTATTGTAGTGGAAAATTAAAACAAAATAATCGTCAACCAAATTTTATGTCACTAAAAGGAATTGAATATAACTGGAAATTTAATCCAAAAGAATCTCTTGAGTACGCAGAGGTTTTACTTGCGTTCAAAAAATCTAAACCAATAACAAGATTTTTTGAAAAATATGACGGATTTGCAAAGTTTTATGCTAGAGATGGGTCTTCTGATTGTCTAGGTTCTAAAGGGGATGCACGATTAGAAATTTATTACAATCCGAAATCTATAAACAAAACAGGAAATCAAGAAGAAAAAGTGGTAAAAAATAAAAATTTTCTAAAAAATATATTGGAAAAATTTAAAAATTGGTTTCTAGAAGATGAGATAATTGATGAGAAAGAAAAATCATTAGATGAAAAGTATTTAAAATCTCAATACGAATATTTTGAAATTTCTTCAAAAAAAGCATTTCTCGGAAAAAACTGTGCCAAAACTTTAAAGGAAAAAATTACGGGGGTTACTGATGCGGATATTTCAAAAGAACTTGAAAAAAATGCAACTAGAACTCTTGAAAAACAACGAGAAGCTGCGCAATTAAAGAGAATTCATGAAGAATTAAAAGGTTTGCTATAAATCTTAGTCTTGGATAATAGGCGTTTTGTTTGCCTTATATTCGTTTCTCCTTGCAAAATAGGTCTTTTTTATTTTATAATGAAAAAGATATTTGGAGTGTTGGATGGACGATTTTAAGCATTATACAGTTATGTTAAACGAAGCGGTTGACGCATTGGAATGTCAAGATGGCAAAATATATGTTGACTGTACATTAGGTGGTGGCGGACATAGCGAACTTATCTTAAAAAGAATTTCTCCAAACGGAAAATTAATTTCTTTTGATATTGATGATGAAGCTATTCATCACGCATCAGAACGCTTAAAAGATTACAAAAATTTAACCATTGTCAAATCTTCTTATACAAATATCAAGCAAGAATTAAAAAAACTTGGTATTGAAAAAATTACGGGCGGTGTAATTCTTGATTTGGGCGCATCTTATCATCAGCTTACAAAAAGAGAACGTGGTTTTTCGTTTTCTAAAGATGCTCCGCTTGATATGAGATTTAATATGGATGCGGATTTTAGTGCGTATGATGTTGTTAATAAATATTCAGAAAATGACTTAGTAAAAATTTTTAGTGAATATGGAGAAGAAAGATTTTCTAAAAGAATTGCAAAAGCAATTGTTGAAAAAAGAAGAATTGAACCGATTAGAACTACAAAAGAACTCGCAGATTTAATAGTCAAGGCGACGCCGCATATTAACTCACGCATTCACCCTGCTACGAGAGTGTTTCAGGCAATCAGGATTGAAGTAAATAATGAGTTAAAAAATGTTAACATGGTATTGCATGACATTCTAGATTTGTTAGATAATGGAGCTATAGTTTCGGTAATAAGTTTTCATTCTTTAGAAGATAGAATTGTAAAACAAATCTTCAAGTTTGAAAGCCAGAAGTGCAGATGCAACGAAATGATTTGCAAATGCGAGCCGCCAAAAATAGAATTGGTGAACAGAAAACCGATTATGGCGAGCGAAAAGGAGATTTTGGAAAATCCACCATCACGGAGTGCCAAGTTGAGGGTTGTAAGAGCCATTCGATGAGGCAAGGTTTGGGAGTAGAGGAGTATAACTTTGGTTTCGGCTTTAAAAATCAACAACAAATCAAGTAAGGGTTTAGACAGCTTTATAAAAAAACTTTCAAAAGAAACAACTAAAGAATATGAGCAAGAGGAAAAATCTTTTGTAGATAAATCTATTCAAAAATTAGCTGTTAATAGTATAATAGAAGGGTACTTTCCAAAGGAGAATTTTGTAAGAGATATGGCTATTAAAAGGGTCAACAAAACTTTATGTGTAATTTTAAGCTTGCTAATCGGCATAGTTGTTGTTAGCTATTATTTTGTAATCTCTTGCGAAATGAAATTGAATGATTTGAGCAGACAAACTGTTATTTTAAATAATGATAACGAAGAATTGCAAAACAAGCTTGATAGCTTGAAGTCTTTTAACAATGTTGATAAAACTTTACAGCAAAACAACATGCTTCAACGCGCAGGACAAGTTATTGAGACTCAAGAAGTAACAGTTGACCCAAGTCTTGCTTCAAAACAAACTTCAAGTAAAAAGATTTTCAACTACGCA
Source organism: uncultured Candidatus Melainabacteria bacterium (assembly GCA_934747325.1). Taxonomy (GTDB): domain Bacteria; phylum Cyanobacteriota; class Vampirovibrionia; order Gastranaerophilales; family Gastranaerophilaceae; genus CAG-196. Next base: position 23,442 of record CAKVGW010000007.1, read on the forward strand.
ATAGGATTCTAGATGTTTAAACTTGTTTGCGGTGCCGGTAACGAAGATTGTGAAAGCGTAAAAAGATTAGTCTATGTTTACGCAAAGGCGGGCTGCCGTTTTTTTGATTTATCCGCAAGAAAAGAAATTTTAGAGAGCGCAAAAGCTGCATTAAAGCTTGCAAATGTAAATGATGCTATGCTTTGTGTAAGTGTTGGTATAAAAGGCGATCCGCATATTACAAAAGCCAAAATTAATGAGTCAAAATGCATAAAGTGTGGAAATTGTTTTAGAAATTGTCCTAACGATGCGATTTTTTCGTCTATTATAATTGATGAAAAAAAATGTATTGGCTGTGGAAATTGTTCTAAAAAATGCCCTACTGGTGCGATTTCAATGTTCGATAAAGATGTAAATGTAAAAGAGATTTTACCTTATATGGTGAAAAACGGTGTTGAAGTTTTAGAGCTTCATATAATGGGACATGATAAAAAAGATTTGGCTTCCAAATGGAACGTTATTAATGATTGTAATCCTAAATTTGCATCAATTTGTATTGATAGAGAAAATTTTGGCAACAAAGAAGCTCTATCAAGAATAAAAGAAATGATAGTTTATAGAAAGCCTTATACAACAATTATTCAGGCTGACGGAATTCCTATGAGCGGAGCAGATGATACGTTTAAAACGACATTACAAGCAGTAGCGATGGCAGAAATTATTCAAAATGCAAACTTACCTGTTCATATAATGATTTCAGGCGGAACGAATTCTAAGACAAGAGAACTGGCAGAGCTTTGTGGGATTAAATACTGGGGAATTGCAATCGGTTCTTGGGCTAGAAAAATTGTTAAAGAACAACTTACGACAGAAGATTTTTGGAAGAATGAAGAAATTCAAATAAGTGCTATAAAAATAGCAAAAGCACTTAGTATGTCTGCTATATAAAAATTATAAAAAATAAAAGACTGGCGGCTTTTAAGCCGCCAGTCTTTTATTTAAATAATTAACCTTTAACAACAATGTTAACAAGTTTTTTAGGAACTACAATCACCTTGACAACTTCCTTGCCGGCTGTCAGTTCTTTTACTCTATCACTTGATAAAGCTAATGCTTGCAATTCATCATTATTCAAGCCTTCGTCAGCTTCAAGCTTGTCTTTAACTTTACCGTTAATTTGTACAACTAAAGTAATCTTGCTTGCTTTAGCTAAGTTTTCATCCCATTCACACCATTTTTCATCGTGAATAGAACCAACTCCGCCCAAGTCATGCCAAATTTCTTCTGACATGTGAACAGTTACAGGTGCCATAAGCTTGATTAATGAAATAATAGCAAAGCTTAAAACATTCTTGTCTTCATCGCTTAAATCAGATTTTTTGTTTCTCCAGTCATAAATTGCATTTGTAAGTTCTCTATATTTTGAAATTACTGTATTGAATTGGAAATCATTCGCAATATCGTTTGTAATTCCCTTCATCGCAATATTAACTGTTCTTACAAGATCGTCATTTTCTCTTGTTAGAGGGAATGTAAGCTTATAATCTTTTGTTAAATCGTTTTGATTATCGCTTACCAATCTCCAAACTCTGTTCAAGAATTTATAACAGCCTTCAACGCCAGCGTCTGACCAGTCAAAATCTCTAGCTGGAGGTGAATCTGAAAGAATAAATAATCTTGCTGTATCAGCCCCGTAGTTTTCAAAGATTTCATCAGGGTCAACTGTATTGCCTTTTGATTTAGACATCTTAGAGCCATCTTTAAGAACCATACCTTGTGTTAGCAAGTTTTTAAACGGTTCATCAAAGCTTAGCAAGCCTAAATCTTTAAGTGCTTTAGTAAAGAATCTTGAATACAACAAGTGTAAAATAGCGTGCTCAATACCGCCTACATATTGGTCAACTGGCAACCAGTGGTCTACAAGTTCTTTTGAGAATGGTAACTCAGAATTTTTAGGGTCTGAATATCTCAAATAATACCAGCTTGAGCAAACGAATGTATCCATTGTATCCATTTCGCGTCTTGCTTTTCCGCCGCAAATAGGGCAAGTTGTTTCCGCAAATGTTTTTGAAGTTGTAATTGGTGATTTGCCAACAACTGAAAAATCAACATCAGTAGGAAGCATAACAGGCAAGTTTTCTTCTTTTTCAGGAACAATACCGCATTTGTCACAATAAATCATAGGAATTGGTGCGCCCCAATATCTTTGACGAGAAATCAACCAATCTCTTAATCTGTATTGAGTCTTGAATTCTCCAAAACCGTTATCAACAGCTTTTTGAGTAATAGCCTTCTTAGCTTCAGTGTTTTTCATTCCGTCGAATTCGTTTGAATTTACCAAAACGCCTTCTTCCGTATAAGCCTCTGTCATTTCTTCAGGTTTAAGTTCTTTTCCTTTCGGAGAAATAACAACTTTTAGAGGAAGGTTGTATTTTTTAGCAAAATCAAAATCTCTTGTATCGTGAGTAGGAACTGCCATTACTGCACCGGTACCGTATTCAACAAGCGCATAATCTGCTGTCCAAAGCGGAAATTCTTCGCCCGTAAATGGGTTAATACAGTGAGTACCAAGAGGAACGCCGGTTTTAACTCTATCGGTTGAAAGTCTTTCGATTTCAGTCATCTTACGAGCATTTGCTCTATATTCTTCGACTCTTTCTTTATTTTCAGGAGTTGTAAGTTTATCAATGTCCTTGTATTCAGGTGCTACAACAAGATAAGTTATACCATGAACAGTATCAGGTCTTGTTGTATAAACCGGAACTTCCATCCCCTCAATTTCTTTAACCTTAAATCTAAAGATTGCACCTTGAGATTTTCCAATCCAGTTAGCTTGCATTGTTTTAACGTTGTCACCCCAACCAGGAAGTTTGTCTAAATCTTCAAGCAATCTTTCTGCGTAATCAGTGATTTTGAAGAACCATTGAGAAAGATATTTCTTTTCTACAACGCTATCGCATCTCCAGCATTTGCCGTCAATAACTTGTTCATTAGCTAAAACTGTACCGCATTTGTCACACCAGTTTACGGCAGCTTCTTTTTTATAAGCCAAACCTTTTTTATAAAGTTGAATAAATAACCATTGTGTCCATTTATAATAATCAGGTTTGCAAGTTGTAACTTCTCTTTGCCAATCATAAGATAAACCAAGCATTTTAAGCTGTTTTGTCATATAGGCAATGTTTTCATCAGTCCATTTCGCAGGGTCTGCACCATGCTTCATTGCTGCATTTTCTGCCGGCAAACCGAAACTATCCCATCCCATCGGATGAAGTACATTAAAGCCTTGCATTTTTTTGAATCTTGCAATTACATCTGTAATTGTATAGTTTCTAACGTGTCCCATATGAAGTTTTCCTGATGGGTACGGAAACATTGATAATGCAAAATACTTAGGCTTGTCACTTTTGTCAGGAGTATGGAAAACATTGTTCTTTTCCCAATTTTCCTGCCATCTCTTTTCTATTTCTTGTGGAAAATATGCCTCTTTCATTTATCCCTCCATAAACTTAATAAATTTATTTTAGCATAAATCTAAAAAAAGGTGCATCAGTTCACAAATGATACACCCTTTTTAAATTTAAACATCTATATCATCATCAGGTGCTTCCGGTAAATCAGGTTCAGCAACCTGCTTTGTCAATTTTTCGTTAAGTTCTTGAAGTGTAATTGATTTATCCATTTTCTTTAAAGCATTTAATACTGCTAATTTATAATCTGCATCAGCTCTATTTTTAGGGTTATCCATTATTTCACCCATTCTTTGACCGAGATAGCCCATTATAACAGTGGCAGGGACTAAGATTAGTGCTGTAGTAATAATCGCATGCATATCTATAGCACCAACTCTTACAATGCTAACCGTACCCAAGACAATAATTGTCATAACTACAAAAAATAATCTTAAATTTTCTGTATAACCCATCCTACTTTTTCCTTAACTATTCGCCACGTTTATTTAGGTTTTCCATGTCTTTTTTCATGCAGAATTGAACAAGAGTCATTTTATCAATATTACTTAAGCAAGTAAATCTTCCTGAAATTGTATAAAGTCCGCTATCACCTTTTTCTACACGGATAAGTTGGTATTTACATTTGATTTCTTGCTCGTCACTCAATTTAATTGAGACATCATAGACTTTTTCTATATCAATATTATCAGCAGTTCTAAGTTTCATACCACCTGCAGAAAGGTCAAGGGTTCTAACTTTGTGAGAAATATCACCGCAAGTTAATTCTAAGTCTTCCAAGAATTTAATACGTGTAAATTTACGTCTTTGTAAAAATCGGTGTTTTACGGGGTTCGCAATTGTAATTACGTTGTTTTCTAGCTTCTGAATATAAGATTCAAAATAAAGATAACCGTTGTCGGTAAAAGAATAAAAATCACAAATATGATTAACAATAAGTCCTTCCGGCTTGTATTTCAATTCCATTCTAAAACCGTCCATTGATACATCCAAAACTCTACCTTTATTAGTAAGTTTAAAATCTTGTGGAACGATTGTTACGATTTGGTTTTCTTTTATTAGTTCTCTCATATATGACCTTTCTGATTTTTATTATTTAGTATTACCCCTCACCCTAACCCTCTCTCACAAGGGGCGCGGGGATTGCGTTCATTGGGTTAATCCACTTACGCCTTCACCATACCAACTGACTTAACCTTAACATTTGGACTGATTTCATTATATGACATAATAGAAATTTGTGGATAAGTTCTTTCAACAAGCTTTCTAAACAACAGTCTGATAGGTGATGAACATAGAATTACAGGCTGATTACCTGTTGCGGTAATAGCTTTTTCTAATTCTAAATTCATCTTATCAAACATGTTTTTAGTAAAGCTTGGATCAAGTGTAACGCTTTGACCGTCAGGACTCGCACCTTTAGCAATTGTGTTTTCAACATCAGGTGCAAGTGTTATTACATATAATTCACCGGTATCGGCAAGATTTTGTTTACAAATATTTCTTGATAATGCTTGGCGCACATGTTCAGTTAAGAAGTTAGGATTTTTATTAATCTTAGCTTGCAAGCTGATTGTTTCCAAAATAGTTTTCAAATCGCGCACCGCAACACCTTCTTTAAGCAAGTTTTGCATAACAATTTGAACATCGCCGACTGTAATATCTTTCATTATGTCGTTTACATAATCTTCTGAAACTTCTTTTTTAAGATTATCAATAAGTTGCTGAACATCAAATCTTGAAATGATTTCAGATGCACATTTCTTGATAACTTCAGTTATGTGTGTTGAAATTACAGCAGAGGCTGAAACAACTGTATAACCTGACATTTCTGCCATGTCTTTGTCTTTAGGTTCTATCCAAAGAGCAGGTAAACCAAATGCCGGTTCTATTGCATGAATACCGTTTATTGCAAGGTTACCGACAGGGTCGCCGGCGCACATTGCAAGATATCGTTCAGGATAAACTTCTCCTGATTCCAGTGCAACACCTTTTAATTTTATTTGATAAGAATTTGGAGAAAGTTGTAAATTATCACGCACTCTTATAGATGGAAGAACAATACCTAAATCCAGTGCTGTTTGGCGTCTGATTTGAGCAATACGTTCTAATAAATCACCGCCCATTTCAACGTTAAGCAATTGTACAAGCCTGTAACCTACTTCAATTTCAATAGTGTCTACGTTAAGTAATTCCATAACACTTTCTCTTGTAGCTTTTGCGCGTTTTTCTTTTTTGCCGAGTTTTTCTTGTTGAGCTTGTTGAGCCTGTTGAGCTTCTTGTGTTTGTTGAACTTCTTTCTTATTTTTTGCTTTAAAATAAGCCATGCCGCCTGCAATACCTGCAATTGCTAAAAACGGAACAGTTGGCATGCCGGGAATTATACCCATAAAACCTAAAAGCCCAGCTACAACACCTAGAACTCTAGGGTCAGAAAACATTTCGTTTTTGATATCTTGAGATAAAGATTCGTCTTTTCCTGTTGCACGAGATACGATTAAACCTGTTGCAGTTGAAATCAAAAGAGCAGGAATTTGAGAAACAAGACCGTCACCAACTGTTAAAATAGTATATGTTGAAAGTGCTTGTTGAACATTCATGTGCAATTGAATTATACCGATAATCAAACCGCCAACAATATTAATAACAGTAATTACAATACCTGCTGTCGCATCACCTTTAACGAATTTTGAAGCACCATCCATAGTACCGTAAAAATCTGTTTCACGTTCTAGTTTTCTACGTCTTTCTTTTGCCTGCTCTTCGTTAATTAAACCTGAATTTAAATCAGCATCAATACTCAATTGTTTACCGGGCATTTTATCCAAGGTAAATCTGGCAGAAACTTCAGCAACACGAGTTGCACCACCTGTAATTACCATAAAGTTGATTAAAACAAGGATACAAAATATAACTGCACCGACAACATAGTTCCCACCGACAACGAACTCTCCGAACGAGTTAATTACATTTCCGGCCTCACCGTTTAATAAAATTAAACGTGTAGAACTAACGTTTAAACCTAATCTGAAGAGGGTTGCAATCAAAAGAACTGTCGGGAATGATGAATAATCAAGCGGTTCTTGGGTGTATAAACAAACAAGCATGATAACAACTGCTAAAGAGATATTTACAGTAAGTAACAAATCTAAAAGCACAGGTGGGAGCGGAATTACCATCATGCACACAATAACGACCAAGCCAATCGCAAGGACGATATCATTATTGCTTAATAATTTTGATAATTTTCCAAGTTCCATTTGTCTCTTTCTCTAAAAGAGGCATACCTCTCCACCAATAATATTCTAACATCATTTTATCAATTATGACAAGGTTGTAAAGATTTTTTAATCAAATAGCTTTATGTTAAAATATAGCCATGGATTTATTTACACAATTAGAAGAAATAAATAAACAAACGCCTTTGGCAGAAATTCTAAGACCTAAAACTTTGGATGAGTTTTTAGGTCAATCAAATGTTGTTGCGCCAAACTCTCCGTTGTTAAATCTTTTAAAAACTCAAAGACTTTTTTCACTTATTCTTTGGGGAACGCCCGGATGCGGTAAAACAACTTTAGCAAGATTAATTGCAACAAAAGTAAATGCTCAGTTCATTGAATTATCAGCTGTAACTTCCGGAATAAAAGAAATTAAAGAAACTGTTGAACAAGCGCGTCAAGCTTTAAGAGCAGGACAAAAAACTATTCTTTTTATAGATGAAATCCACCGTTATTCAAAAACTCAGCAGGATGCACTTTTACCACATGTTGAAAACGGTACAATATTTCTAATCGGCTCAACTACAGAAAACCCGTCATTTCAGGTCGTTCCTGCATTACTTTCAAGAGTTCAGGTAATAAGACTTAATCCGATTAACGATGTAAGCATGGCTAAAATTGTTAACCGCGGGTTTGAATACTTAGAAAAACATTATCAGCCGATACAATTTGATGAAGAAGTTACAAAATTTATAGTAAATAACGCAAGAGGAGATGCAAGATGCGCATTAAATCTTGTTGAAAATTCATACTTTGCAAGCAATTTTTCTAACGATACCAGATTATTAAGCGTTGATATTTTAGAAAGTATTACACAAAAAAGAAATACCAGATATTCAACTCAAGAACATTATGATTGTGCTTCTGCTTTTCAGAAAAGTTTAAGAGGTTCTGATGCGAATGCGGCAATATATTATTTAGCAAAAATGATAGAAGCCGGTGAAGATCCTAGATTTATTGCAAGACGTTTGATTGTTTGCGCTGCAGAAGACGTAGGATTAGCAGATCCGAATGCAATGAATATAGCTGTGAACGCATATCGTGCGGTTGAGATAATAGGACTTCCGGAGGGGCGTATTCCACTTGCGAATGCGGTTGTTTATGTTGCGAATGCGCCTAAATCAAATAAAATTATTATGGCAATAGATAAAGCTCTTGCCGATATTGAATCAGGTAAAGATTTTCCGCCTCCGATGCATTTAAGAGATGCACATTATAAAGATGCTAAAAAATACGGTTTTGGAGAAGGCTATGTTTATACTCACGCAGCACCGGATGTTGAGCAACAGTTTATGCCGAATGAACTTGTCGGAGTAAAATATTTAGAGGATTAGTAAATGAAAAAAGATTATCTAATTCCACTTATTATTTTAACAGGAATTATTCTACGATTATTTGTATATTGTAGTGGTATATCGTTTTGGGGAGACGAAGCAGCGTTAGCTTTAAATGTTATTGAAAAATCTTATTCAGATTTATTTAAAGGTTTAGATTATTTACAAGTTGCGCCTCCAATGTTTCTTGTAATGTCAAAAATTATAATGCTTGATTCATTAAGAGATTTTTCTTTACGCTTTATTCCGTTGGTCTCAGGAATAATATCAGTTCCATTATTTTATAAATTTATACAAATGTTATCTAATAGTAAAAAAGTAATATTGGTAAGTACTTTTTTATTTTCTTTTAATATGACTGCTATTTTATATTGCGCACAGTTTAAGCAATATTCTTTAGAACTTTGTGTCGCAATATTATTATTAATAATATTTTATAAAATTTTATTTCAAAATGAATGTAAATGGTATTATCCGATTATTATAGCAATATCTCCTTGGTTTTCGCTTTCTTCTCTTTTTATAATCGGATGTTACTTTTTTATGGTTTTAATAAAAACTCCAAAATTGGTTTTAAAAACATATATTCCGTTTTTTGTCAGTTTTATAATTTTTTATTTTGTTTCATTAAAGTTTATTGTGAATGCAAACTATAGCGGTATGTATAATTGGTGGCAAAACGACTATGGTTTTGTAGATTTAAGACATCCGTTAAGAGTCATTATACGTGTTGGGGGGCTTTTCAGTTTTGATAAAACTGTTGCAATCTTTTGTGGAAGTATCATATTAATTTCACTGATTAAATTCGATAAGAAAAAATTATTTTTATACTTACCAATTTTACTGACATTTGTTGCGTCTGCATTAAAACTATATCCGATACAGGCAAGGTTATTACTTTTCTTGCTTCCCTGTTTTGTCGGTTTGATAGCAGAATATGACTGGAAGTTTGCGAAAGAATATTTAATAATTGTTTGTTCAATGAGTTTTATAACTGCTTTTTATTATGCAATAAATCCTCATAACATATTTTTCTCAACCTATTCAAAAGAAATTGTAAATATTGTTGAAAATAAAAGAAAATATAATGAGAAAATAATTTTAGACAGCTCTTATTATGTCTATTATTACTATATAAAAGATAAAAGCAATGTTATATTATTAAAAAACGACTATGATTTAAATGATTGTAATACAGAAATAGAAAATTTGCCATCAGGCAGATATTATTTAATTTCAGGAAAAGATATAAAAACAAGTCTAACTAAAAAAGTTAAAATTTTAGATGAATGTAATTTGTTTGCAAATATCTTATACATAGAAAAATAAAAGAGCGCCTGACATTATGTCAAACGCTCTTTTAAAAATTTTTATCAGCTTATTTAGCTAATTTCTTGATAGCAAGAACAAGTCTTGATTTCTTTCTTGCAGCAGTATTTTTGTGCAAAATACCTTTTGAAACAGCTTTATCACATAATTGATAAACTTTAGAAACAGCACTGTTCAATGCGTCTTTATCTTCACCTGTAGCTAAAGCTAACGCTTTTTTAACAGCTGTTTTGATAGATGTTTTGAAAGCTACGTTTCTAACTCTGTTTGCTTCTGCAATAAGAACTCTTTTCTTTGCTGACTTAATGTTTGCCATTTTAATTTTTCCTTTCACTTTTGGCTCTTTGTTAAAGTTAATGACTCGATAACAAATCGCCTATCACTTGAGGATAGTGAGTACTTTTATTTTAATAATAAAAAAAATGTTTGTAAAGATTAATATTAAGTTTTAATACATTATTATCTACAAAAAAAAACGGGAAGTGCATAAGCACGTCCCGTTTTCAATTTTAGTTTGATTAATTATTTAAGATTAACAGTATTGTTATCAGCCAAGAATTGAGTTACTTTTTCGTTCAATGCTTGTTGAGATAATGCGTTAAACACACCAGGTGTTTGAGATAATTGTTTTATCATAGTTGGTGTATCGATTTGGTACATTTGGCTCAATTCTGATAATTTAGCACCGAAATCAGCTTGAGAAACTGTGATGTTTTCTTCTTTTGCAATCTTGTCGATTACTAAAGAATTTTTAACTCTAACAGCTGCATCTTCTTTCAAGCTGTTCATAATTTCATCATAACCTTGAGCTTCTACTGCTTGTTCCCAAGTAAAACCTTGCATTTCAAGTTTTTGTTTGTATTCGGCAACAAGTTGGTCTGCTTCTCTATCAATCATAGATTGTTGAATTTCAACTTTAGCTTCAGAAGTAACCTTTTCAAAAATAGCTTTTTCAGAATTTGTTCTATCGATATCAGCTTTTTGAGTGTCTAAATATTTTTGAATATCAGCTTTAAGTTCGTCTACTGATTTGAAAGGACCTACTTTTTGAGCAAATTCGTCAGTTAATTCAGGAAGAACTTTTGCCTTTATTTCATTGATTTTGCATTTAAAAGTAGCAGGTTGACCGGCTAATTTCTTTTCGTGGTATTCTTCAGGGAATGTTACGTTAATTTCGAATTCTTCACCTAGAGCTCTATCAACCAATTGTTCTGCAAAACCAGGGATGAAGCTTGAATGAGCCAAATCTAAAGTGTAGTTTTTAGCATCACCGTGTTCAATTTTTTCGCCATTAGAATAACCGTCAAAGTCAAATACGATAGTATCGGTATCTTTTGTCTTTCTGTCGGTTACAACAAGAGTTGTTGCGTGTTGTTGAAGAAGTCCGTCGATTGATTTTTGCAATGCATCTTCTTCTGTTTTATAAGCGTCAACATCAATTGTTAAACCTTTGTATTGACCTAAAGTTACTTCAGGACGCAATTCTAATTTAGCAACGATTTTTAAATCTTCACCAATTTTAAAATCATAAGATTCAACGTATGGTTGAGCAACAACGTCAAAATCATTTTCTTTAATAACTTGTGAGAAAATTCTAGGAAGTGCATTTTCTAATGCTTCGTGTTTAATTCTTTCTTCACCAATATTTTGTTCAACAATGTTTCTAGGTGCTTTACCTTTACGGAAACCCGGAATGTTAACGTATTGAGCTAATCTTTTAGCTGCATCGTTATAGTAGTTTACTGCGTCTTTAGCAGGAATTTCAATATCAACCTTAACTACGTTTTCAGGTTGTTTTTCAATAGTTGTGTTCATTTAATATATCCTCTTTTCTATACCTACCTGATTGTAGAGTACTATAAACAACGGATATATGCAAGTTTAGTTCTATTTTGTTCAATATATAAAATTTTCTTGTAAATAAACCTCTCTTTATAATATAATTAATCTGGAATTGGAGAGATTATGGGAAGATATCATTTTATAGCAATAGGCGGAATAGGAATGAGCGGTTTAGCCAAGTATTTATTAGAAGACGGGCATACTGTTTCAGGTTCTGATATAGTAGATTCAAAATATGTAGATAAATTAAGAGAATTAGGTGCTGAAATTTTTATCGGACAAAGAGCTGAAAATGTTCCTAATGACGCAATTATAATTAAAAGTACGGCAATTCGTGATAATAATCCTGAAGTTGTAAGAGCAAAAGAATTGGGTTTGCCTATTTATCACCGTTCGGATTTACTCGCAGAAATTGCCAAAACTGCGCAAGAAAACGGTAAATGCTTTATCGGTTTTTCAGGAACTCACGGCAAAACTACAACAAGTGGCTTGGCGTCATTTGTGCTTGATAAAGGTAATCTAAACCCATCATTTGTAGATGGCGGAATTATTCCGGAATTAAACACAAATGCACAACATAAAAGCGGTAAACAATTTGTTGCTGAGCTTGATGAAAGCGATGGAACTATTATTAAATATCATCCTGATATTTTAGTTATTAATAACTTAGAAGAAGACCATTTGGATTTTTATAAAAATGGTATGAAAGATTTGGTTAAAACCTTCAATCAGGCAATTTCTCAAGCAAAAAAAATTATTGTAAACAAGGATAATGAAGGTATTCAAAATTTAAGCGGAAATTTCATTACATTTGGGCTTGATGACGCTGATTATATTGCTAAAAATATTGAATTTTCAAAAAATGGTACAAGTTTTGAAATTTATCATCATGGAAATTTATTAACAAGTATGAAAATTCAGCTTGCAGGTGTTCATAATATATATAATACACTTGCAGTTGTTTCAGCATTAAACGAAGCAGGTGTAAATGTAAGAATGATTGCCGATTACTTTGCAGATTTTACCGGCATGGGTAGAAGATTCCAAAAAGTTTGCGAAATTAACGGTGTAGAAGTTTATGATGATTATGCGCATCATCCTACTGAAATTAAAGCCACACTTGATGCTTCTGCGCTAAAGTTTGGTAAAGAAAACATAGTTGCTGTGTTCCAGCCACATAGATATACAAGATTACAGACTTTGTGGAAAGAATTTAAACATGCTTTTTCTGAAGCAGGTCGAGTTGTTGTAACTGATGTTTATGCAGCATCAGAAGACCCGATTAAAGGTATAAGCGGAGAAGCTTTCGCAAAAGATTTGGGTGTAGAATATATTGGCGGTAATATGCAAGAAGTTGCAGAGAAATTATTACCAACGCTTGAAAATGGAAATATAGTAATTGGTTTAGGCGCAGGTACTATTACGGCATTGGGAAAAGAATTGGAAAAGGCGAATAAGTAAGAGTTAGTGTTGGGCTGAAAGCCCAACCTACAATTGATAAAACGCGTCTTGGTCATTCCCTCTCCGAGGGAGAGGGTTAGGGTGAGGTCTTATCCCACAAGGGCAAAAAGGAAAATTATGCAAATAAAAGAAAATTTCGAAATCAAAAATTCAACAACTTTTAAAATCGGCGGTCAAGTTGAAAAACTTTATCTACCTGAAACGTTAGAAGAGTTCACAAACTTGCTAAGAGAACTTGATGATTATATCGTTCTTGGCAGTTGCTCTGATGTATTGTTTTCATCAAACGGCTATAAGGGAAATATTATTTTAACAACTGAATTGAAAAATTTTGAAATTCGAGGAACGAAAGTTTATGCGGATTGTGGTGTTAAAGATCCGCTTTTATCTCAAAAAGTTGCTGACGTTTCTTTGAGCGGTTTAGAATTTTTGATTGGACTTCCGGGAACAATCGGCGGTGCGGTTTATATGAATGCAGGTGCGCACGGACAATGTATTGCAGATGTTTTAGTTTCTTGCTGTTTGTTTGATAGAGAAACAAAAGAAGTTGTGTTCAAACAAAAATCAGAAATGGATTTTTCTTACAGACATTCAATTTTACATGAAGGACGTTATATTTTACTTTCAGCCGAATTTGAATTAAAAAAACTTCCGCAAGAAGAAATCAAAGAATTGATGGAAAGAAATTTGACATTTAGAAAAAATATTCAACCATCGCTGAAAAATCCAAATGCGGGAAGTGTTTTTAAAAACCCTGAAAACGATTCTGCAGGAAGGCTTTTAGATAAAGCAGGTGTGAAAAGCTTTGAAAATGATGCGGTTAAAGTTTGGGATAAGCACGCAAACTTTATTGTAAATAAGGGCAACGCAACATCAGAAGATGTTCTTGAACTTATGGTAAAAATGTATCAAGCTGTTAAAAATATTTATACAATAGAATTGAAGCCGGAAATTATTTTTATCGGCGATAAAACAAAAAAAGAGGAAGAATTATGCAATATACTATACAAAACAAAGATGCAAAAATAGCAGTTTTATGCGGCGGCATGTCATCTGAACGTGAAGTTTCACTACGCTCAGGTAAAAATTGTCTTGGAGCGTTACATAGATTAGGCTATAAAAACGCAGAAATAGTAGATGTTTCACCAAACGTTATGAATGATTTAAAAGGATTTGAATACGCTTACAATACTCTTCATGGCAAATATGGTGAAGACGGCTGTATTCAAGGGGTTTTAGAAATAATGAAAATACCTTATACCGGCTGTGGTGTAATGGCAAGTGCAATTTGTATGAACAAAGAATACACAAAGAAAGTGCTTTCTACAAACAAAAATATCCCTCTTATTAAATCCGCTTTTGTAAGAAAAGGCGAAGATTTGATGAAAGCGGTTGAAGGGCTTCAATATCCGTTGATTACAAAACCTGTTTCTGAAGGTTCAAGCTTTGGTATGACTAAAGTTAATAAGCCGGAAGAATTACAAGCAGCTTATGAAGAAGCTATAAAATATAACGATGACGTTTTGATAGAAGAATTTATCGACGGATTTTTTATTACAGTTGGTGTTTTAGAAAAAGACGGTAAAGCATTTGCAACAGAGATTCTTGAAATCAGAACAAAAACTGAATGGTATGATTTTGATGCAAAATATACAAAAGGATTGTCAGAATTTATTGTTCCTGCAACAGGCTTATCAAAAGAAGCAACAGAATTAACTAAGAAAATTGCGGTTGAAGCACACGAAACCGCAGGTTGCTCAGGCGTTTCAAGAGTAGATTTTATGGTAAAAGACGATAAACCTTATTTCTTGGAAATTAATACAAATCCTGGAATGACGGATACAAGCGATTTGCCGGCTCAAGCAAAAGTTTGTGGAATAGACTATGATAATCTTGTTTTAATGATACTTAATAGTGTAGGATTAAATAAATAATGTCAAACGAAGGACAACAACATCCAAGATACCATCAAAACAGACGTTTACAACAAGCAAAAATGCAACGTCAAGTTAGGAAGTCGCAAAGACGACTTAACCAATTGCGCGCACTTTGGAAAATGTTTATCACAATTGGCTTGATTTGTATTGGTGTCTTTGTCCTAAAAATGCCTCAATGGAGATTGCACTCAAACGCTTTTGACAGCTTAAACAGTCCTGCATTGGAAATTGTTAATAACAGGATTGTTCCTTCACAAAAAATTCTTTCTGCTTTAAGACGCAACCAAGTTCCGCTAAAACCTATTTTTATGGTTAAAACAGATAACCTAAAAAAAAGTATTATGCAACTTGACCCTATTCAAGACGTTTATATAAGACGTTTTTGGTTTCCTGCAAGAATGCAAATTATTATAATTGAAAGAACTCCGGCAATTACGATTGCACCTGATGAAAAAGTTGCACCAATAGCTTTTTTCTCTTCTGACGGGAAGTTAATAGGGCACGATTATATGCCACTTAGTAGTGATTTTAAGGTTGTAAGAGTAATTACTTACGGAAGTGGCGATGATTATAGGAATTGGGATAAAACAAAAGTTAATAACTTTAAAAAACTTGCACTAACCGTTGAAGTTGAATCCGGAGAAAATGTAGAATACATTGATTATAGAAACCCAAAGGATGTTTATGTAAAAATTCCGACTGCGAATATAAGACTGGGAAGTTTTAATGCAGGAACTTATGATAAAATCCATCGATTACCATCTTTATTACCGCAAGTAAAAATGCTTAATAAAAAAGTTAAATATATTGATTTGCGTTGGGATTCAAACTATATAAAACTGGATGAATAATTATGGCAAAAAGCGCTTATATTCATATCCCGTTTTGTAAATCAAAATGCAAATACTGTTCGTTTGTGTCGTTTAATCGACCGGAATTAATTACAGGCTATATTTTTGCTTTGTTAAAAGATATTTCTGATAATTATAAAGGAGAAGAACTCAAAACGCTTTATTTTGGTGGAGGAACGCCTTCTCTTATTCCAATTGAACTGTTGAAAAAAGTTATAAACAAATTTAAACTTACAGAAAACGCGGAAGTAACGCTTGAACTTAATCCTGATGATGCGACACAAGAATATTTAGCAGGTTTAAAACAAATTGGTGTAAACCGTTTGAGTATCGGCTCGCAAACCTTTGATGATGAAATTTTAAAGCTAATTGGCAGACGTCATAATTCAGCGCAAATAGTTGAAACTATTAGTATGGCGAAAAACGCAGGATTTGACAATATAAGCGTTGATTTAATTTATGGGTTGCCGACTCAAACTTTAGAAAAACTATCTTCTGATTTAGAAAAGTTTTTAGAACTTGGTATTCAACATATTTCAACTTACGGCTTGAAAATAGAAGCAGAGTCTTTTTGGGGTAAAAATCCTCCGAATGTTCCTGATGATGATATTCAAGCGGATATGTATGAATTGATTAATCAAAAATTGGAACAAAACGGATTTTTTAGATATGAAGTAAGCAATTTTGCGCAAAAGGGGTTTGAATCTCGCCATAATTTGAATTATTGGGATAATAACGAGTACTACGGTTTTGGAGTAGCTGCGCACGGTTATTTAGATGGTGCAAGATATTCAAATTTCACAACTTTAGAAGAGTATTTGGAAAAACCTTCAACGCATGAAATTGGACATATTTTGTCAGAAGAAGAAAAATTGGAAGAAGAAATATTTTTAGGCTTTAGAAAAACAGAAGGAATTGATTGCGAGCGTATAAAAGAAAAATTTGACATAGATTTTGAAACAAAGTATGCAAATATTTTAAAAAAATATTCAGACTATATAGAACGCACGCAAAAAGGTTTTGCTCTTAATTTAAAAGGCGTTCTAGTGAGTAATATTATTTTAGCTGAGTTTTTGCAATAATTTTGACATTTGAGTACGCTTATCATACGATTAAATTAAATTGAATATAACGAGGAAAATGTGGTGAAAATCCGCTGCTGTGACGCAACCGTTAAAGTCGGAATACTACGTATTTAGAACTCATAATCTCTCACTTATTGCGGTAGAGGGTTATATTTACAAAATATATGCAAGCTACGATCCATGGCATTGCAAAAATTTATTGTGTAAAAGACGTTTTCCTCATATTCAAAAGAGGAATTTTTTATTGTCAAACGCAGTTCAAAGTATAAATAAAGCAAGCTCAGGACTTTGTCCTCATGGAATGTCACCATCAGCGTGTCCGATTTGTTCCGGCATGGGTGGTGGCGGAAGTATGCGTGTGGGGGAACGTCCCCAAAAATCAGGCGAGATGAGTTATCACCAGTGTGCAATGATTGGTGCAATGATGAAGGCTCGTCAAGCACGTATTGAAGCTCACGAAAATAATCTAAAACAACACGCGGAGGCTGTTTTAGTATTTCAGCAAAATTTGGAGAAAATGACGCAGAAAATGTTAACATTTGCAAACCAAATTTCAAATAACTTTATTTTAAAACCTGTTGCATTTACAATAAATAATATCGTCGTTCCAATCACAAATTTTGTTAAAAATATTCCAAATATTATTTCAAACTTTGCCGATAAAATGGCACAATTCAAACAAAAAATCGTAGATATTCAAGACAAATTAAATGCAATTTTTGGCGAAGCAAAAGCATTTGTAGAAAAAAAAGTTTCAGAATTTGTAAGTGTTGTTAAGTCAAAATTTGAAGACCTTTTTAAAATTTTCAAAAAAGAAGATGCAAAAGATGAAGATACAAAAATTGACGAAGATAAAAAGATTTTTAATTTAAAAACTTTAATTCACAAATTAAGAAAAAAGAAAAAAGATGATACCGAAAATTGATCAAGATATAGAATCAACAAGACATCAAAGAAATATGACAAAGACTCAAAAACGCAATGATTCCAATGTAAAAGAAGGCGTCATTGTTAATTCGTTTGTCAAAGACCCTTTACTTTCTCTTGATGAAACTTGTGATACATTGATTATTTCTAATACAAATATTGATTTGCCTCAAAAAGTTTATGAAAAAGAAACAAAACAAAGAGAACCATTAATCCCTTTGTGTATTGCTACAGTAGGTGTGATGGCTCTTTTAGGCGGTTTTACCGCAATGATGAAGAAGTTTTCTAAAGGCAAGTTAGAAAGTACAAAGGAATATTTACTACCCGGAATGACTCGTAATCATTGTATAAACGATGAAATTCATCAAAGTATCTTTAGCATGATTCAGTCGCCAAGCAGAAAAACGATTTTGGCTTCTTTAGGCGTTATTACACTTGGTTCGATGGCGTTTATGGGAAAAATTTTTATAGATGGATTTAAAGATGTTTGGATAAAAAAGCAGGAAGCTGATATTCAAAAAAATCTTCAGGAAAATTTAATTGAAGTTGAAACCCAGTCTTTTTCGGGGAAAATTCAAATTATAAGAAGTATGTTATCTTCTAAAGCTAAAATGTTTTCCCAAGAATTGGCATTCAAATCTAAGGACGATAAGCATTCAAATTCCGTCAATGCGAAGAACTATAGTGACTCATCTAGAAACAAAGACAAAAAAATGTGGTTAATTGGTGGTGCAACACTTTTATCAATACTGGGTTTAGGTTATTTTGCAACAAGAAATATTCGAAAAAGTGACGAATTTATCTGTAAAGGAATAAAAAATACCAAAACGGGCATTGATAATTTGATTAATGATTTTAATAGCGGAAAACCGCTTGATAATATTCAAGCACACAATGGTATGGTACTTTCAGGTAAGGATGCTTATAAAGCATTGATTGAAAATATGTTAGAAACGATTTATGCAAAGCCTGAAGAAATTGAACGAGTTGTAAATAAATTGAATTTACCGCAAGCTGAAAAGGAAGAATTTATTCGCCAATTAAAAGATGATATGAATCAGGCAACCGAGCAGGTTAATCCGATGATGGGCGGTTCGGGGCGTAATAAAATTACATATTTTTCACATGTAAATGACTATTTGTCATTCTTTTATGATTGGTTGATGAATCCTAAAAATCCACAATTTAAGAATCTTTTCTTTGGAATTGCCGGAGTCTCTGCGCTTGCCTATGGCGGAAAAACTGCAGCCGAAGCCGTTAAGGATGTTCAGGTAAAAAAATATAATGCAGAAACTGAGTTGGAACTTCAAAAACGTTTAGTATCAACTGAACTTAGAAATTTTAAGGCTAAAAAAGAATCCGCAATTGAACCTTTATGTGACGAATTTTATTTGCAAAAAGATGCTGGTAAATCAAAAGAAGAATTGAAGATTATAGCTGATAATATTTTGTTTGAAATCAAAAATGGTCCTCCATTTGTTTATTCATAAATTTATAGCAAACAAAAAGCCGCAATCGATTGCGGCATTAACTCACGTTAGATAAAGGAGTGGAGGAGAAAATAAAGAAAAGAGATTATACTTTATTAATTCCACAATATATATATTTGATAACGCTTTGTATATCATGTTTTTACAAAACTTTACAAAAACTTTAGAAAAAAGCCAAAATTATTTTTTATCAATTTTATGAGTATTTCTTTTTTTTGTATAGCAAAAAATATTTTTACGTGTTTTTTGATTTATAAAAGGAGTCAATATGTCAGATATTAGTTTTAAATCAACCTTCAAAATCCCTGTGAGTCAATGGGGTGTAAATAATTCAAAAAAACTTCAACTAAAATCGCTGGTTTCTTCCTATAATGGCGTTGTTACTAAAGGTAAAGAACAAACAGCACTGGTTTCAATTTCTGATAAAAAGGATTTTGGTTTTATTAGGAAACTAAAAAAAATCGGATATTGTGAATTCAAGCAAATTGAAGGCGAAAATATAAAAAAAGAATCTTTAGAAGATTATGTAAAGAACTTTTTTAAGAAAAATCAGTAATAGCTTCTTTTGCAACAAAGGCTGTAGACCAAGCGTTTTGCAAATTATATCCGCCGCAAAAACCGTCGATATTTAGCGCTTCACCTATACAATAAATATTTTTATACTTTTTTAATTCCATTGTCTTAGGATTGATTTCTGATAAATCAATCCCGCCGGCAGTAACGGTTTCTTCCCCTTTATTTGTGCCGATAACGGTTAATTCTAAGTTATGAAGTTTGCTTAAAATAAAATCTCTGGTTTTACCATCAATCTTATGCGCTTTAATATCTGCAATATCACCAATTAAATATTTAATAAGTCCGTGTGGTATAAATTTTGATAAAATATTTTTAACATCTTTATGCGGATTTGTATTCAAAAGTTCTTGCAAGTTGATTTCTTGCGGATACAAATCAAAATTTAATTTGTATGGGAAATTATCACGAGCTTTTACTGATGAAATTTTGTATGCTAACGGGCCTGAGATTCCAAAGTGTGTGAATAATAAATCATCAGTAAGTCTGTTGCAGTTCACATTTCTGACTACAATTCCCGAAACCTCTTTAGAATTTTCTTTTGTGTTTAAACCAACTAAAGAAGGTTTTGGCGGTATAATTTTTATTTCAAAACTTTTCAAAAAATCAAAATTTGAGTGTCCGCCAATTGCAATAATTACGTGAGAAAATAAGTATTCGCACATTTTTTTATTCTTTGAATAATTAGGAGTTGATAAAATTTTAAATCCGCTATCAATTTTTTCTATTTTAATAACTTCTTCTTTTTGAATTTGAACAATCTTCAAATTATTTAAAATTTTTTCTCTTACATCTTTTGCGCTGTTAGAAGTTGGAAAAATTCTTTCATCCTCTTGAGTATAAGTTTCAACGCCTAATTCGTCGAACAAAGCTAATGTATCATAAGTTGAAAATTTAGAAAATACAGAGTATAAAAACTTTTCACCGCGTGGATAATTTTTTGCTAGATCTTTAAAATCGTATTCTGCATGCGCTAAATTACAACGGCCGCCTCCTGTTGGCAAAAGTGTTCTCAATGGCATTCCTTTATCAAACAAAGTAACGTCAAAGCCTTCTTTTTGTAATAAATATGCGCAAATACATCCTGACGCACCTGCACCTATTATTGCAATATTCACGCCTGTTTTTTTATATGTTTTAGATTCTTGTTCCATACAAAACAACCATTTCAGGATTTTCTAATTCTTCATAAAGTTCCATAACTGTTTTTTTATAAACAGGATGAACAAAATCTTGCGCAATTTCTAACATAGGAACAAGCACAAATGCGCGTTTGCAGAAGTTTTTGTGTGGAATTGTTAAACGCTCTGTATTTATTATTAAATCATCATAGAACAAAATATCTATATCTAATGTTCTATCTATATAATTTTTAGATGCAATTCTTTTTCTGCCAAGTTGGTTTTCAATTCTTTGACATTCGTTCAATAATTCTTCAGGAGTAAAGGTTGTTGAAATTTGTATAACAGCGTTTACAAACCAGTTTTCAGAATTCATTTGCCAAGGTTCTGATTCATAGAAAGATGAAGTAGCAACCACGCTAATTTTTTCAGATGCGCTTAGTAAGCTGGTTGCTTGTTGTAAGTAGCCAACTCTATCGCCCAAATTAGAACCTAATGATAAATAAACGATTGCCATAATTTGATTTTAGCAAGATAGTTGAATTCTTGTCAATAAAAAAAATAAACAAACAAAAAAAGAAGCCCGTAGGCTTCTTTTTCGTAAAATCTTAACAAAACTATTTTGTTCCGTAACGTTTTTTGAATCTTTCAACACGTCCTTCAGAGTCAAGAATTTTTTGTTGACCGGTGTAGAATGGGTGGCAGTTTGAGCAAATTTCAACTGTTAAACCGTCTACAACAGAACCTGTTTCAATTTCGTTACCGCAAACACATTTGATAACAGTTTTTTTATAATCTGGATGGATTCCGTTTTTCATTTTTAACCTTCTTTCTTGATTCAAGATTCCAAACTTGAATTTTTTCGACCAATTATATTCTATTCTGCTGAATTTAATTTTGCAAGTATCATCTCTATAAATATTAATTCTGTTTATAATTTGTTACATTTTTATTTAATACTTTTTATTCCCCGTTACCATATCCTTCTAAAATTGTAAATTTTTGTAAAATCTTATAGTAAATCTCAAGCCTTTGTTGACACTGATTTTTGTTTGTTTTACGATTAATATGCTATAGTCGAAAGAATAGCATAATCTCTTTGTAGCCATTGATTTGACTGCATTTTGAGGATTATTTGTGTAAAAGACATAAAATAAAGGAATGAAAAATGACAACAGCTAAAAGACAAAGAATTAGAGTTTGTTTAAGATCTTACGAACATAAATTAGTTGACGTATCAGCTGAAAAAATCGTAGAAACAGCAAAAAGAACAGACGCTAAAGTAGCAGGTCCTATTCCTTTACCTACAAAAAGACGTATCTATTGTGTATTGCGTTCACCACACGTAGACAAGAAGTCAAGAGAACACTTCGAAATTCGTACGCACAAACGCATTATCGATATTTACGAACCTACTCAACAAACAACTGAAGAATTGAGTAGATTAGACTTACCAGCAGGCGTAGATATTGAAGTTAAATTATAATTAAAACTTCATTCCCTCGTCCCTATGTGGAAGAGGGTTAGGGTGAGGGGTTATTCCTGAACCAAAAGCCAAAATTGAAAACTTAATAAGCATTATGCATATAATGTGAACTACGACGTCAGGTAAGACGGAAGGTGAAAACCCTTGAGGGATGACTTTCAAAATGACGATTCCCATTTTAGGTAAAGAGTAAGGCAGTAGCGCTCGCAAGATGAAAGGCATATTTGTACAAGGCAGAAATGCGCAAGTATATATGTCGGAAAGGAAGACACAATGACACTAGGTGTAATAGGTAAAAAAGTTGGAATGACTCAAATCTTTGATTCAGAAGGTTTGGCAGTTCCTGTTACAGTAATCAAAGTTGATTCAACAGTAGTTACTCAAGTTAAAACTGTTGAAACTGATGGTTACAATGCTATACAAGTTGGTACAATTGCAGCAAAAGAAAAACATTTAACAAAAGCTGAAATTGGTCACTTCAAGAAAAATGGTTTAAACAACTATAGACATTTACAAGAATTCAGAGTTGAAAATCCTGCTGATTATAAAGTTGGTCAAGAAATCGACTTAGCAGCAGCTCTTGCAGATGTTCAAAAAGTTGACGTAACTGGTACTTCAATAGGTAAAGGTTTCCAAGGTACTGTAAAAAGATGGAACTTCGGCAGAGGTCCTATGGCTCACGGTTCTAAAAACCACAGAGAACCAGGTTCTATCGGTGCAGGTACAACTCCTAGCCGTGTTATCAAAGGTAAAAGAATGGCTGGTAACATGGGTAATGAAAGAGTTACAATT
Source organism: uncultured Candidatus Melainabacteria bacterium (assembly GCA_934747325.1). GTDB lineage: Bacteria > Cyanobacteriota > Vampirovibrionia > Gastranaerophilales > Gastranaerophilaceae > CAG-196. Next base: position 46,397 of record CAKVGW010000007.1, read on the forward strand.
ACTAAACTTAAACTTGTTAAAGTTGATGCTGAAAACGGTTTGGTATTAGTAAAAGGTTCAGTACCAGGTTGTGAAGGCAGATTGGTAACAATCGTTCCTACAAGAACTAAATGGAACTAAAATGCGTAAGCCGGAGTGAAGTCCGGTGTCGGGTTGCGGTTAGCAATCCGAGCAGGGACGAAACTCTACGATGCCGCCGTTGTGACGAAACGTAAGTGAAGGAACGAAGCAATCTTTGATTGCACAGGCGGAAAAATAAAACTAAAAATTGAGATATACAACCCGCTTCTGCCATATAAAGCCAAACGGCAAGGGGTAGACGGAAAGCAAAAGGAAAAATAAAATGTCAAAACAATTATTGAATACAAATGGCGAAAAGTTAGGTGAAATCGCTTTAAACGAAGCTGTTTTCGGCGTTGAACCAAACTTGCACGTAATGCATTTGGCACTTAGAAGACAATTAAACAATGCAAGACAAGGTTCTGCATCAGCTAAAACAAGAGCAGAAGTTTCTGGTGGCGGTAAAAAACCTTGGAAACAAAAAGGTACTGGTCGTGCTAGAGCAGGTTCTTTAAGATCACCTTTATTTGCAGGTGGTGGTGTAATCTTTGGACCAAAACCAAGAAGCTATGAAATCAACATGCCACAAAAGGCTAGAAAATTGGCTCTTAAATCTGCACTTTCTGCTAGAGAAGAACAATTAGTAGTTGTAAAAGATTTCTCAGCTATTTCTGAACCAAAAACTAAGTTAATGGCTGGTATTATTAAATCATTAAATCTAACTGGTAAGATTTTGGTTATCGCTGATACAAATGCAGAAGAAAATAAATTCTTAGGTTTGGCAGCAGGTAATATTCCATCAGTTAAATTATTATTACCATCAAACTTAAACGTAAAAGACCTATTAGAAGCTGATTTCGTTGTAATGACTGAAAAAGCTGTAAATGAAGTTACAGAAAGGTTGCAATAATGACTAAAAATATCGAAAAATTATATGATGTAATCAAAAGACCTATTATAACTGAAAAATCAATGATGGCAACAGCTCAAGGTCAATACACTTTTGAAGTAAACATGAACGCAACAAAAGTTGAAATCGCGCAAGCTGTAGAATTAGCTTTCCCAGGCAGAAAAGTTAAGAAAGTTAGAACAGTTTATATGCCATCACACGAAAAAAGAATGGGTTTAAAATTTGGTAGAACAGATTCTTCTAAGAAAGCAATCGTTACTATCGAAGGCGATCCAATCGAAGAATTGACAGCTATTTAGTAGCTGTAAGTTCCCTCTCCTAGGGGGAGGGTAGAATTTCAAGTTGAGTTTAACGAAACTTAGAAATTCGGGTGGGGGTTCACCCCGAGGGGTAACTCTCAAATATTACAGTAGCCAAAAAGATAATTATAGGAGAAAATAAAATGGCAATTCGTAAAATTAATCCGACATCTCCGGGACAAAGAGGTATGACAAAGAGTGATTATCAAGAAATCACTACATCAACTCCTGAAAAATC
>CAKVGW010000008.1 GCA_934747325.1 uncultured Candidatus Melainabacteria bacterium
CTTTTAGGAGAAAAAGGATTTAGGGAAGCAAGTATTTTATCGGCGAATATGGCGCATGCACTTTCAAAAATGCTTAATGGCAAGGGCGTTAGGACTATGAACAAAAACTTCTTTAATGAGTTTGTTGTAGAGGTTGAAGATGCCGATAAATATTTGTCAACATTGAAAGAAGCAAACATTTTAGGTGGAATTAAACTTGACGATAGAAGGGTTTTGGTTTGTGCAACCGAAATGAACACTGAAGAAGAAATTTTAGATTATATAGAGGCTTTATAAAAAGCTTATCCATAAAAAATCCCATTATATAAATTTTATAATGGGATTTTTATGGATTGTTTTTTTTATAAGATAGCTTGTGTTTATTTTACTATTTCTTTAAATTCAACTTTATCTCCTTCTTTAAGGTTGTCGTTGATGTTTGTTATCAATTTTTCATCGCCTTTTAAACCTTCCAAAATTTCGACTTTATCTCCAAGATCGCGTCCTTGTTTAACCTTGATAAAATGGATGGTTGAATCAGGTTTGACTTGTGCTACATACTGGTCTGGTGAATTAAACGTCGTTAAGCATGCCGGATTAATTGTCAAATATTTTTGCCTATCCTTAACATCAATATTGGTTTTTACATACAAACCGCTATAAAGTCCTGATTTGCCGTCATTTGGAATAACAAGCGCAACTTCCATAGCGCGTGAAACATTATCCAATTTGCCTGAAATCTGAGAAATATATCCTTTGAATTTTTGACTCGGATTTTCTGGTATATAAACTTCAACAGCCTGTCCATCTTTTATAAATCTAACGTAATTTTGTGGAACAAAAATAGTTGCTCTGAATTTATCAATTTGTTGAATTTCAAAAAGACTTGTACTTGTTGAACTTCCGCCAGACACAACGTTTGCCCCCGCATCAATATTATATTTGCTAATTACACCGTCAAACGGTGCAACTACTCGCTTATATCCTTGAAGTGCAGTCAACCTGTTTAAATCCTGTTTCGCTTTATCAACATCCGCTTGCGCGCCTAAGTAATTCATTTCAGAAGTCTTAAATTCGTTATACTTAGTATCCAAATCTTGCCTTGAAATTGCACCATCTGAAGATGAATTCTTAAATCTTTCATAAGTTTGTTTTGCAAAATTATATTGATACTTGGTTTCCATCAAATGTTTTTCGGCAGAAATAAGAGCTGATTTAGCACTCGCAGCTTCCGCGTCTAAATCAGGAGTATCAATCGTTGCAAGCAATTGTCCTTTTTTTACGTGGTCACCAAGTTGAACGCATCTTTCAGAAACAAGTCCGTTTATTCTTGAAAACATCTCTGTCTGCAAATATGGTTTTAATTCCCCTGAAAGTTCCAAACCATCTTCACCGTTTGTCAAAGTCGGTTTTTCAACAAGCGCAACATATTTTGCTTCTCTTGCGTTTATGGAAGTCGTTATAAAGCGCACAACTTTTGGAATAATTCCAACAAGCAATAAAAATGCCACAATTGCGATTATTATATTTTTCTTATTAATCTTCATCTTTTTCTACCTCAAATTTTTTGTTTTTGTTCATAATTGCAAACAACAACGGAACAATTACAAGCGTTGCAAAAGTTGCAAACAATAAACCGCCGATTACAGTTCTACCGATTGGCGCGTTTTGTTCGCCGCCTTCACCGATACCCAAAGCCATCGGCAACATACCCAAAATCATTGCAGAAGCTGTCATAATTACGGGTCTTATACGTGTATAGCCTGATTCTATTGCTGCAAGAGTAGAAGAATAGCCTTCTTTCATTTTATCGGTCGCAAAAGACACAACTAAAATAGAGTTTGCACAAGATACACCAACCGCCATAATAGACCCCATCAAGGCTTGAACGCTAAATGTTGTATCAGATATAAACAACATCCAAATTATACCTGAAAGCGCAAGTGGCACAGGAGTTATGATAATAAAAGGATTTCGCCAAGATTGGAAGTTCACGACAATAAGCAAATATACCAACACAAGCGCGAGCATCAAACCTGAAAGAAGTGACGAAAATACATAGTTCATTGATTTTGCTTGACCTAACAAGTTAATAAAAGTACCGCGCGGTGCGTCTTTTTCGTATTTTTTAATAACTTTATTAACGTCATTTGAAACACCCGCCAAATCTCTGTCTTGAAGGTTTATCAAGATATCAAACACAGGCATGATGTCATAATGGTTTACTACACTTGCGGCTTCACTTGAGCGAACAGAGGCAATGTTCGCAAGCCTTACAGGGCTATTATTTGCATAAGCAACAGGAATATCCGTTACGTTTTTAACCGTATCCACATTAAATTGCGGTACTCTTAATGCCAAAGTGTAGTTTACGCCGTTTGTCGGATCAACCCAATAGTTTGGAGCGACCTGACCGCTTGAAGTTAAAGCTGTCAGAACATTTCTTGAAACAGTTTCTTGTGACAAATGCATCATACTTGCTCTTGTTTTATCAACATCAATCTTGATTTCAGGTGTGTCTGTGATTTGGTGAATATGTGCGTCAGCAACACCTCTGATTTTCTTAACATCCGCAAGCATTTTTTGCGCCAGCTTATAATTTTCTTGAACGCTTTTACCTTGAATTTGTATATCAATAGGAGATGCCAAGCCAAAGTTAAGGATTTTACCTACCATATCTGCGTTTTGGAAGAAGAACGTCATATCAGGAAATTCTTTATTAAGATTTTTTCTTAATTTCTTAACATAAGTTTTTGTTGGCTTGTGTTTTTCACCTAAAGCAATCAGAATTTCACCGTCACCAACACCGATTTGAGAGTTATCCATAAACGCAAGGTTCAAGCTGCTGGCAGGAAGCCCGATATTATCAAGTATAGTGTCCAATTCTTTTGGCGGAATTGTTTTTCTGATTACATCTTCAACTTTCGTAAATTCTCTTGCGGTTTCTTCAATACGAGTACCATGTGGTGCGTAAACGTGAAGCCTGATTTGACCTGCATCAACTTCAGGGAAGAAGTTTTCGCCGATAAATGGAGTTAAAATTAAAGCAGAAAGAACTACTGCGCCATAAATAATGGCTACTTTTTTCGGCCTTCTTAAAATCATTTTTACTAGGAATTTTTTGTAAACATTTCTAAAAGTCACAAAATTCGTATTTACAAAGTTGTTAATCTTAAACAAAATTGAAGACTCATTTAGAACTTCTTTTTTCTTCAATAATTTATCTACAAGAACAGGTACTAACGTATTTGATAGCATGTAAGAGCCAAGCATAGAAAAAATTACGGACATTGCTAGCGGAATAAACAAATATTTTGTAGCACCTTCCATTAAGAAAATCGGTGCAAATACCGTACAAATAGAAAGTGTTGAAACAAGAGTCGGCGTTGCTACTTCGCTTGCTGACTTATAAATAACATCCTTAATTGTTGCCATTTGCATCGTTTCTTTGTTACGCAAAATGTTTTCAATAACAACGGTTGCGTTATCAACAAGCATACCAATAGCCAGTCCTAAGCCGCTTAATGACATCATATTAATCGTTTGACCGCACAGTGATGAGCAAATAACCGCAAACAAAACCGAAAGCGGAATTGAAATTGCGATAATAAAGGTTGAGCGAACGCTACCCAAGAATATCAAAATCATTAACGCTGTTAAAATTGCAGCCAAAGTCCCTGAAAAGATTACATCTCGAATAGATGCTTTTACGAAAACAGATTGGTCAAACAGAACCTGCATGTTTACTTCCTTTGGAATTGTTTTTGCAATAATAGGAAGTAATTTTTTAGTACCGTCTACAACCTTCAAAGACGAAACCGTACCTGATTTATAAACGGTCATAAGAGAGCCTGCATTACCGTTTTCTCGTACAATATTTGTTTGAATAGCATTACCGTCATGGATATAACCGACATCAGACAGGTAAACAACTTGGTTAGTTTTTGGCGAAACAATAGGAAAATTATTCATTTCTTCAACTGTCGCGCTTGCGTTATTCAAAGAAATCAAATAATCCTTGTCGCCGATTTTCGTGTTACCTGACGGGATAATTACGTTTTGACCTGCAACGGCTTTTGTAACATCAGCAGGAGTCAAACCTCTGGCTTCCATTTTTTGCATATCCAAATCGACTATGATTTGACGAACTTTACCACCCATAGGTAGCGGAGCTTGCGCGCCTTCAACTTTAGTCAATTGCACTTTAATATTATTTTGCGCATAGTCTGTAACCTTTTGAATAGGAAGCTTCAAAGACGAAATTACAACCTGCAAAACAGGAATTGTAGTCGGTTTGTATTTCAAAATATTAGGCGGCATAATCCCGCTTGGCATAGTTTTCATACAAACGTGAGATGTCGCACTAACCTGTGTAATCCCTGTATTAATATCAGAACCAGGATGAAGAAAAACTCGGATTACGCCTGCACCCAAAAGCGATTGTGATTCAATGTGCTCAACGTTATCAACGCTTGTAACATACGCTCTTTCTGCAATAGTAACGATTCTCCGCTCGATATCTTTTGCAGGCATGCCTGTATAAGTCCAAACAGCCGTTACGACAGGTGTGTTGATTTCAGGAAAAATATCAATCGGAGTCTTAGCTATGGTTACAAGCCCCATAATCAAAATGAACAAAGCCATTACGACAACAGTATAATAATACTTTAAAATCATTTTCATAAAGTTTTTCATTCGATTTCACTCCCCAATGACTTATAAATATCTACTGTGTCTATCAATGTGCTGACTTTTGCGTTATACATAGAGTTTTCATTAAGCAAAAGTTTGCGCTTTGCGTCCAATTCATCTATTTTATTGCCTGTTCCGTTTGTATATCTGATATTCGCTACATTATAAAAATGGTTTGATTTTTCGATAGCACCGCTAAAGCCTTGATAAGAATTGTAATCAGTTCTCAAGCTTGAAAGCGCATTTTCGATTTCGCAAAATGCATTCAATAAAACGTTGTTATATTCGTGTAATTTTTCAATCGCAAGTTCTTTATTGTATTTCAAATAAGAAGTTTTCGCTCCGCCTGTATATAAATCCATCAATAAACCTGCACCAAGCTGATAGACAGTACTGTCCCAATTAAAAATTCGTCCGGCTTTAATAGATTCAAAACCAATCATCTCGTTTAAATTAATTGATGGCAAGAACATTTTTTTAGCGACTTTCACATCAAACGCAGCTTTTTTTATTCCAAATTCTGCTTGTATAACGTCAGGACGATTAAAAATTAAATCTGAAGAAATTTCTTTATTGATATCAAACGGAAAATTCAAATTTTTAATATTTGCTCGCTCAATATCATTTCCGCCTTCAGGCGAAACTCCTCTCAATACCGCAAACTGATGGAGCAGAATTTCTCTTTTTTTTAGCAGTGCGTTTAATTCATTTTGATAAACAACTTGCTCATACTCTGTCGTATAAAGGTTATCGTAGGCAATAATTCCGCCATCATAAAGCTGTTGTTTGAGTCTTATTGTTTCGTTTATATTAGAAACCAACTCTTCATAATTTTCAATAAGAGCATCGGCTAAAATTATATTAAAATAAGACGCTGTAACTTCTGAGGAAACAGAAAGTTTGGCAATATTCAAATCCTCTTTGCTGATTTTTACGTTATATCTAGATGATTTAACTTTGTCATTAATTTTTCCAAAAATATCAACTTCCCAATTGAGCAAAAGTGGAAAATTCAAAAGATAACCGCTACCGTATTTTCCCGTCCAACGAGAAATCGTTTTATAAGGGTAAATACTCGGATTAAAGCTTAATTGAGGAAGTCTTTGAGCGTTTATTGTACCTAATAATGCTTCTGATTCACGAACTCTGTTTGTAGCAATCTTAATATCAAAGTTGTTTTCTAAAGCATCTTGAATATAACCGTTCAAAAGTTCGTCATTATAGCTTTCCCAGTATGGTTGAAGCGTAAAAGTCTTATCTGGAGCATTTTTACTTTTCTTTATTTGGACATCATAAGTATCGTTTTTGACCGCAAAAACTACTCCTTGCGAGAAAAAAATACAACCTGCTATTAGTAGTGTAATAATCCTTTTCACGTTAATACATCCTAACCTAATTAATTATTATATATGCTAATCTTTTCTTGTATAGATATATCATATAAAATTATTGATTTATTATTAAAATTTCGTTGCAAAATATTACAAAAATTGAAAAATTTTAAATTGTTTGTTACAATTCTTAATAATACGCTTCAAAAAAGGCAATTTTTTATGAGTTAAATACTTTATATATACATAAGAGATAATTAACCATAAGAGAGGCAATAAAATATGACAACTGAGCAAAGAAAGAGATTTACAGTTATTTCAAATAATGAATTTAATCATACAAATGAAGAACGACATCGAACATATCAGACAAATCCGTTGAAAGAGAAATTGATGAAGTTTACAAATGAAGAAGCTGGAAAGAAATTTGGAATTGAAGATTTGCTAAAATGGTAGTATCGGTACAGAAATTGCACCCTACATAAGCAAAAACGATAAAGCAAGTGGCGAGCGGAAAAGGAAAAAGAGGAAAATGGTTTAAATGTACCAAATTAAAAACAGAATATACCCCGACTTTGACAAAACACAAAAAAGCGGGGTATGTAATTATTTAAGGGCGTTAGTGAAACAAAATTTGGGTTTAACTTGTTCAGAAATATTGGACAAGTTTCTTGATGATGAAAAATATTATCTTGAACAGCACGCATCAAGATTTCCATTTTTGGAAAATATAATTGATGAAAGAGATTTTTTGCGTGATACGGAAGATTATATCAAAGAATGTATCAAATATTATGAGTACAAAGAAAAGCAAAGACCAATAATTGAGGCTAACAAAGAATTTGAAAAGAAAAAAAGAAAATTTTTACAAGAAGTTAAAATGTCAAAAGAAAAACCGACAAAAAAACAGCTTTACTATTATGATAGATTGTGTAAAAAATATTCTTTAGAAAAGAAAAACGTAGAAGAGTTATCAAAACTTGATTTAAGAGATGAAATAGAGAGAATTTTAAATGAACATTCAGACGATTACAAAAATGTTGATTAACGCAGATATTGAGCCTAATGAAGCAAAAAAGGAAATTAAAATGCTTCTTGAACATTTTTGTCATTATACAGAGCTTGATAAATGTAAAGGCATTGAATTAACGGAAAAACAGCTTGAAATTTTAAAAGAAAAGGCTGAAAAACGTGCCAATACAAAACTACCGATTCAGTATATAATCGGTGAAGCGTATTTCATGGGCGAAATGTTCAAGGTAACGCCTGATGTCTTGATTCCACGTGATGAAACAGAACTTCTTGTAAGAAAAGCAATTGAGTTTATAAATCAAGAAAATTTGAAAGAGGTTTTAGATATTGGGACAGGTTCTGGATGTATTGCCTGTACAATTGCGCATAAAACAGATGCAACAGTTTTAGGCGTTGATATTTCGTCTGACGCTTTGAGAGTAGCTTTAGATAACGTGACAAAACTTGGAATTAATAACCGTGCTGTTTTTAGAAAATCTGATTTGTTTTCTAAAGTCAGAGAAGAAGAAAAATTTGATATGATAATTTCAAATCCGCCATACATTCCTTTAGGCACAATTCTCTCAGATGAAGTAAATTATGAACCGCGAATCGCACTTTTTGCAGACGAAAACGGATTAAGATTTTATCGCGAAATCGTAGAACAAGCTCCAGAATTTTTAAAACCAAACGGTAAATTATTATTTGAACTTGGAATTGACGAATCAGACGCAGTAAAAAGCTTTATGGAAAAAGATTTTAAAAATATCGTTATTGAAAAAGATATGGCGGGTATAGATAGAGTTATCTATGGAGCGTTAAAATAGATATTTAATAAATTATTTATGAATTCTTAAATGTCTATTTTCACCTTCGCCTATAGAAGTGCTTTTTAGACTATATTGATCAACAAGTTCATGTTGTAATTTTCTTATTTGAGATGGTTGAGGAGAAAGCTCTATTACTTCTGCTCCGTCTGAAACTTGTTTAATAGCAGCACGTGCTTCATCTAAAGCTTTTTCTATATTATCGCTGTAGCCTTGTAAAGGTTCAACATCACCCGGTTGAATATCTAAAGCGTCTTTCAAAACCTTTTGGATTTGAGCCATTGAGTTTGTTTTTACATAGAATATTTGTACTCGATATTCTTTTGCTGTATTCAAAATTTTTGCTCCGCCTTTTGCAAAATTCTTGTGTGCTATTACAATATCAGCGTCTTCTACGTTACGCGTTAATTCGACATTCAAATTCAAACGTTCAATTGTCTTTTCAACAATAGTTCTTGAAACCGCGTACAAATACAACTTCTTAAGCGGTTTAGCTTGTTCAACATATTTTTGACGAGAGAATGAAAAATTCATACTGTTATCTTGCGGAGTTTCAGAAGCCTCTTGTTTTACAGGTTCAGGCGCAGAAACTGTTTCTACGTGTTGTTCTTCAACTTTTCTTATTTCAGGTCGAATTGGCCAACCTCGTAAGATATAATCAACTGCTTCCGAAGTATTTTTATAAACTGCAAGTGTATTTCTATCTAAAATTTCTATTACAATATCAAATGTAGGTTGCTTTTCTCTTTCTAAAACCGTTTTTTGTGATGCTCTACGTTTAGCTTCGTCATCGCCTAATGTTACTGATTGAATACCACCAACTAAGTCTGATAAAGTTGGGTTTTTTATTAAGCTTTCTAGACAGTTACCATGCGCAGTTGCAATAAGCATTACACCACGTTCTGCGATTGTTCTTGCAGCCTGTGCTTCAGGTTCAGTACCGATTTCATCAACAACAATGACTTCGGGCGTATGGTTCTCAACCGCCTCAATCATTATATCTTTTTGAAATTCAGGTTGAGCAACCTGCATTCTTCTGGCAGAGCCGACAGCAGGGTGTGGAACATCTCCGTCGCCGGCGATTTCGTTTGAAGTATCTACAATGACAACACGTTTGCCGAGCTCGTCTGCTACAAGTCTTGAAATTTCTCTAAGTTTAGTTGTTTTACCAACCCCCGGAGGGCCTAAGAATAAAATACTCTTTCCTTGTGTACAAATATCTTTAATACAAGCAATTGTACCTGTTACAACACGACCGATACGACAGGTTAAACCGACAACCTTTCCTTGTCTGTTTCTTATTGCACTAATACGGTGCAAAGTTCCGGGAATTCCCGAACGGTTATCATGTGTAAATTCTTGAAGGTGAGATGTTATAAACTTAATGTCTTCATCATTAACTACATCACACTGTAATTTTTCAATCTTTCCTCCGGCATGACGAACTTCCGGAACTCGACCGATATCAAGTACTATTTCGATAACATCATCTAATTTTTCACACGACAAATTAGACACGACTTTTTGGGGCATAATGGCGATTAGCCTTTCGAGGTCATTTTGAAATTGTAAATTGCTCATCATTCTTATATATAATGCCTTTCTGCTTTCGCATTTGGCTGCAACGGTTCAATTTTGATCTCCTAATTTTATTATAGCATATATTTAAAAATTTTTCATAATTTTAATAATTTAAGATATTGATTATAAATAAAAAAATAACTATAATATAGTTGTGTTGCAAAGCCTTTTGTATAAATGAGGTGTTGATATGAGAAAAAAAGTTATTGGCGGGATTGTATTGGGAATTGTTGCTGTTGCTTGTTTAACAGCATTAATTGTTTCTAAAGAAACTAAGGATGATGAAAAAATAATTCCTGAAAAAGATATAAAAAAAGTAGAAAAACCTGCAGAAAAACAAATAAAACCAACAGTTACACACTATAAAGCCGAAGCAAAAAAAGATTTAAGTGTAAAAACAGATTTATACAAAGGTGTACCGGACAGTCTTTTGCCACTTTCTGCAATAAGTGAAATTGCATCTTTAAACGGACATGTTCATAAGACAATAAAAGAATTGGTTGATAATTCAACGGGTGTTTTGTATGCAAAACGTAACGGTAATAAACTTGTAATGGTTGTGGAAAATCCCGACGATAACAGGCATGGATTGGAGTTTGTGGAAATTTCTGCTGACGGGAAGCACGAAAAAGTAGGTTTTTTACTTTCTAAGTATAGTGAAAGTGACACTGATGAAGATTTGTGGGAATATGATGTTTCGGAAGACGTTAAACGCCCGACAAAACACACAAAATTTAATTCAGACGGAGAAGTTGAATTTGTGGAAACTTGGAATTATTTATCCGAAGAGCCTATCAAGTATGAGCTTAAAAACAAAGATGACAAGGTGATTTCACTGGTTAAAGAAACTATTGACGAAAATAACAGCATGAGGCAAGAGCACCTTATTTATGATAAAGACGGTAAAACAAAGGTTAATTTGACTGTTAACTATGATGGTGCGGATTTAACACGGTTTACTTATTACAATGCGGATAAGCCTAACGAAAGTGGCAGTGTAATTAGTGAATATAAAGACGGTGTAAAAACTAAGGAAACTGTTTATACTTCTGATTATAAAGTTAAGAATGTTTATGAGCCTGAATATAAGAACGGTGAAAGAGAAGGTATAAAAGTTTTCGATAATGAAAATAAAGAAGTAAAAACACTTTTGTCTGAATAATATTTTCACTAATTAAATTTGGTATTATATTTTAATTCCAAAAACCTTCTTCAATCCGAATCTTTTTCGGTCTGCTGAAATAGTCCATAATTACGCTTGCAGCACCTACTGCAAGTCCTGTTGCGGTTGCATGACCGACGTAAGTTAAAAGTGCTTTAGCGTATAATTTTTTCATGTTTTTAATCAAAGGCTCTGCAAGTCCTGTTTTTTTCGCGAGTTTTACACCTTTATAGCTTGCCATTCCTTCTTCAAAAACAGTAGGTAACATACTTAAAAATGCAATTTTGCCACAATTATCCTTGATAAAATCCATCTTGTCTTTTGGGGCTTCTTTAGGTTTAGTGCGTTGAAATAATGCTACATATCCCATAAAACCAGCAACTGCACGTCCGGGCCAACGCATTTTGCTTAAAAGCTTACCCCATTTCCCTTTCAAATCATTTAAAGCATGACCTGCTTCATGGAAACCTGCGATTGAAATTTTGTCCGTATTAATTACGATTTGTTTTGTTTTAGGCATATAATAAGCATTTTGTCCGCAACATACATCGGATTTATCTCTTAAAAACTGCGCGGGAATTATTTGGACTCCTTTTTTATCAAGTCCTGAAATATTTATTGATTGTTCAAACGCATCTTTGTATAAATCGTTTTGTGAATGTTCTTTTATGAGTTGCGAAGAAAACGGCTTAGAAAAAGCCGGTAAAGTTCCCATAATTGCAGATGAAGCAAGCGACGCCAAAATAAAACCTTTAGAACTGTCGCCTTGCGTTCGTGGGATATATTGATTTCCATCATAATAGTAAGAATTTACCATTTTGATATTTTCCTGCATAACTACACTTATATATATTAAAACAATTTGTAAGAAAAAATTGCTAAATTGTTACAGTTTGTTATATCATAGATTTATTATGAATTGTTTTTTTAGAGATCAGCAGGAAGCTTTATACAAAGCTACAAAACCTTACCAGTATGTAGGTGGAGAATTTTTATCATATAACAAAGATTTTGACAATGCGAAAGTTCGTTTTGCATTTGTATTCCCTGATAAATACGAAATTGGGATTAGCAACCTTGGGGTTAGAATTATTTATGATAGAGTAAATGCGCAAGAAGGTATGATGGCTGATAGAGCCTACGCACCAGAGCCTGATTTTAAACCCGAATTTTTATACGGTGTAGAGTCAAAACGTGCACTCAAAGATTTTGACGGCATCGGTTTTTCTTTGCAATATGAATTATCTTATCCGACGGTTTTAAAAATGCTTGAAATGTCAGGAATTACTGTTAGAAATGACGAGCGAAGAGAAGATGAGCCAATCGTTTTAGCAGGCGGACCTTGTTGTTATAATCCACTTCCGATGTGCGAATTTATCGACGTATTTTGTATCGGTGACGGCGAAGAAATGATGGTAGAAGTTTGTGAAGTGTTGAAAAAAACAAAAGGGCTTCCAAGAAAACAAAGAATTGAAAAGCTGTGTGAAATCAAAGGTTGTTGGACAAAAGGTATGGATTCTGCCGAAAAACGTCTTGCGCCACTTACGTTAGAATATGCTTCAACGTCTTATCCTATACCATTTTCAAGTTCTGTTCATGATAGAGCTATTATTGAAATTCGTCGTGGATGCGGAAGAATGTGCCGTTTTTGCCAACCAGGACATGTAACCTTACCGGTTAGAGAACGTTCGGCTGAAGATATTATAAAAATCACAAAAGAACTTATTAACAATACAGGCTATGATGAATATTCTTTGCTTTCATTATCATCAAATGATTATTCAAATATCAAAGAAGTTATAAAAGAATTAGCTGTTGATTTTAATAAAAAGAAAATCTCGGTTTCGCTCCCTAGCCAACGTATTGATGGATTTAATCTTGAACTTGCAAATCTTGTTCAATCTGTTCGTAAATCCGGCATGACACTTGCACCTGAGGCTGGCAGTCAGCGTTTAAGAAATGTTATAAAGAAAAATATTTCAGAAGAACAAATTATTAATGCTGCTCTAACGCTTTACGAAAACGGCTGGTCAAAGATTAAGTTCTATTTCATTTCAGGACTTCCAACTGAAACATTAGAAGATATGGATGAAATGGCGGAACTTCTTAATAAAATAAAATATCGTGCAAAATTGATTAAGCGTGAAAAAGAGTTAAAACACGGTTTTGAAATTACTTGCACGCTTTCAATCTTTGTGCCAAAACCATTTACACCGTTTCAATGGTGTCCGCAAATGGATTTGGATAAAGTAACTGAACATATTCACTATTTGAAAGAAAAAACTAAACATATTAAAGGTCTAAAAATTAATTACCACGAAAAGTTTGTTTCTCAAATTGAAGCGGCCTTGACTCGCGGTGATGCAAGCTTGTGTAAATATATAGAAGCACTTTATAAAAAAGGCTGCTATTTGGATGCTTGGGGTGAATATTTTGACAAAAACGTTTGGGCTGAAACAGCAAAAGAATGTGGATTTACGCTTGAAGATTATGCAAGAAAATCTTTTGGCTTAGATGAAGTTTTGCCTTGGGATTTTATTAATACAGGGCTTAAAAAAGAATGGTTGCAAAATGAGTATAAAGAAGCGATGAAACAAGGTTGTGAATTTAATTTACAGCCAACTTGCGAAAATAAATGTGTTCAATGTGGTGTATGTCCAAACTTAAAAACACATAAAGTTATGGCAAAACCTTATAAAGCATCAGAAGAAGCTCAAAAAATTGTTTCAATTGAAGAACATCGTGATCCGACAAGAGCGAATGTTGATCCTAATATTCCTGTTTATCGCTACCGCTTGAAAATAACGAAAAAAGGCTTGCTTAGATATTTTTCACACCTTGATTGGCAAAGTACTTTCCATAAGGTTTTAGCGCGTTCCGGCTTGAATATGGTGTTCACACTCGGTTTCAACCCTACAATGAAGGTGTCTATGGGGGTTGCACTACCTTTGTTTGCGCAATCGGAAGGCGAACTTGTAGATATCGAAATTTATGATAATCTATCTGAAAAAGAGGTTATGGATATTATTAATCCAAAACTCCCTGATGGTGCAAAAATCGTTGATGTTAAAATGGTTGAAAGATACACAACTGCCGTTGATATAGCTGCGCAGTGGGCGGAATATTGTATAACACCTTATTGTAAATCTAACGAGAACTATGATTTTGAGGAATTTAAAAAGGATGTTGAAAGAGTTCTAACTTCACCTGAGATTTTAATTTCCAAGAAAAATAAAAAAGGAATTGAAAAAACAACTGATTTCAAAAAGTCAGTAGGAACTTATAGGTTTGAAGACGGTAGTCTTTATATATTCCTAAAAACAGGACAAGGCTCAGAAATTCCTGCATTACGAGCAGACAGCTTGATGCAACTTGTAAATCCTGAAAGATTGTTCTATATTACAAGACTTCGTTTCTTGGATGAAAATTTGAAAGAGTTGTGATAAAAGGTGGGAACCGCTTATGCTTTTCTCACCGAAAAAATGTAAATGGTGCAAAAAATTGCACCCTACATTTCTTGAATAAAATACGCTCAAAATCGAACATATATTTCTTTGTCAATTGTAGGGTGCAATTTTTTGCACCATTTGTGTTTAAGCATTTGTCGTTCTGAATCACAGTTGCCAAACTCTACCTACAAATATTTTCAATAGAATCTATAAATTACTTTTTGTAAATATTTTTTGCTTGTTGTAAATTTAGTTTTGACATAATATCTTTTGTTAAGTTTTCTTGATATTTAATAAAAGATGCTTCAATAAAATCTTCTTTTGCAAATTCTTTTGCTGTTTTTGTACAATTCTTAGAGGTTAACTGCGCTTCTCGTTGAGCTTTTTTCAAAATTTCAGGAAGATTTTCTTTACCTCTAAAAGCCATGTTCTTTTGTGGCATAATTGCATTTGTTTGAATATTAAATGACATAAAATTAAACCTTTCTCGCACTTACGATTATATTACTACACATCTTATATTTATAAATCACAATATTGCAATAATTCGTATTGTGTTATTTCATTTTATCCGCATGTAATTTATAAAACGCTCTAACATCTGCCAAATTATTTGTAGTTGTTTTTACAAATTTTTCATCAAAGCAATCCAAATATGGTGCTTTAAGCTCTTTTTTAGGTACAAAATACTGTAAACATAAACGATTTTCATTAGGTTCTGAATATATAGTATAATGCTCATCTATCCTTTTAGATGTTCCATATAATTTGCCATGTTCATCAAAAGTTTGGATTCTACTTGTAAATCTACCGTTTGTTTCTTGAACATTACGAATAACATTTTTCCATCCTTTTTTACTGTAAATATCTGCGATACTGTAAGTTTTGGGATTTTTTTGGGCAATCTTAGCCATTGTAGCAAAATTAATAGTCATATTTACTCCTTCACATTTTAAATTTCTACACATGTATACAAAGTATTGTGTGTTATAAAAATTGCTTTTTTTTATAAAAAATATTAAGAAAATGTTACATTGTAATTATTAATTAGAACAGGTAGCAGGTAGAGGTGGAAAAAAACGTAAGCGGTTTCCACCTTTTTAATTTTTAAACTCTCTTTACAATTTTGAAAAATTTTAGTATGATAGAAAGGAGGTTTTATCTTCCGCTGGAAATTAATCACGAAGAAAAACAAAAAAGGTTTTAAAAAACAATAGATAATCTATCAAATACATAAACTTGAAGAAAAATATCTGTTTATATGTCTAAAAACAAGATTCTAATTCACGCAATAATAGCGGATAATTTTAAGAAACTTGTAATAAAGAGCGAGATATTAAAAAGCTTTTAGACAAAAACCTCAACGAGATGTAGAGGGGCTGAGAATTACCCCAGAAAATAAGAGAATAATGTCAGTTTAAAAATTAGATAGAATAAGAATTAAAATTTCTTTTCAACTTCTAAACTACTAAACTGCTAAACTAACAAAGGATTTAAAAGAATGAAAGATTCAATCGCTAACAAAATTGTAATAGCTGAGCGTGACAATATCGCTGCGGTTATTGAAAAAGGAAAAGTTGCAGAATTTTATGTGCATAGAGGTGAAATTATCTTAGGTGATGTTTACCTTGCGCAAGTTGAAAATATTTTACCGTCAATCGAGGCTGCGTTTGTAAACGTAGGTTCTGACAAGATGGGTTTCTTGCACGCTCAAGACGTTATGGGTAAAGGTGCTTTACAAGACAAACTAAAGCCTAAACAAAAAATCGTTGTTCAAGTTGTTAAAGAACCTGTTGGACATAAAGGTCCAAGAGTTACAACCGAAATTTCACTTCCGGGAAGATTTTTGGTATTGATGCCAAATGAAGCAGGGATTAACGTAAGTAAAAAAATTACTTCTGCAAAAGAAAGAGCAAGATTAAAATCAATTGTAAACTTACTAAAACCTGTTGGAGTTGGTGTTATTGTCAGAACAGAGGCTGAAGGTCAAACTGAAGCTGATATTCAAGAAGATTTAGAAATTCTTTTAGAAAAATGGAATAATATTATTACGTCAGCTGAAAGTATGACACCTCCAAGTCTTTTATACAGAGACCAAGATTTGCTTTACAGAGTAATAAGAGAAGCTTGCAATGAAGAAACTCAAGAAATTGTTGTTGATACGGCATTTGCATTAAATAGAGTTCAAAACATTCTTCAAAACTGGCACATGAATAAAAACATCAATGTTACTTTATACAAAGGCTCTGAACCTTTGCTTGTTGCAATGGATATTCATAAAGAAATCAAAGCAGCTTTACAAATGAAAGTTAATTTGCCATCTGGCGGTTATTTGTTTATCCAAACTACGGAAGCACTTACTGTAATTGATGTTAACAGTGGTAAATTTACAAATTCCGCAACTCAAGATGAAACAATTCTTAAGACGAATATTGAAGCGGTTCACGAAATCGCGCGTCAATTAAGACTTAGAAACATCGGCGGTATGATTATCATTGATTTTATTGATATGACAAACCGTGTTGATAAACTTGCTATGATGGAAGAATTAGAATTGGCGGTGGAAGCAGATAAAGCTAAGCCTCAAGTCGGTCAACTTTCTGATTTAGGACTTGTTGAAATGACAAGACACAGACAAGGTCAAGCGATTAGCGAAATTTTTGCAAAGCGTTGTCCGCACTGCCAAGGTAATGGCTATATCATGGAGGACATCAAATTCGCATCAGCTACTTCAGAAGGCGAATATAGAGCTAAGGCAGCTAAGTTAAAACTTCCAATGGGCGGTAAAAAGAAATTTAATAACAACAAATTTAATAATAAACCGCAAGAAGAAATTAAGGAAACAGTAGTTCAAGAAGAAAAACTTGAACCGATTACTGAAAATCCTTCAGTTGAGGCTCAAGTAGAAGTTCAAGAAATTAAACAAGAAAAAGAAGTTAAAAAATCTCGTGGTAGAGGTAGACGTAAGGTCAAAGAAACAGAAGTTAAGGCTGAAAACATTGCACAAACAGTAATCAATGAAACTTCTGAAATTGCGCCGGTTATTGCTGAAGATGCTGTTAAAAAGACTGAAGAACCTGCTGTAGAAGAAAAAACTCCGGTAGTTGAAGAAAAAGTTGCAGAAGTTACGGCTGAAAAAGCAGAAGACGCTAAAACTGAAGAAACTACGGAAGAAAAATCAAATAGAACAAGAAGACCTAACAGGAATTCTCAAAAAAGAACAAGAAAGACAACAAAGAAAAATGTTGAAGAATAAAATTCTTACAATCGTTATAGCATTAATGTTAGTTTCACCGGTAATAGCAGAAGAAGCTACCGGTGAGGCTTTAATGCCGATTGCTGAAACAACGCAAGAAAATGTTCAAACGACACAAGAAGAACTACCGCAACTTGATACAATTCCATATAAACAACCTGTCAGCAAACGAAAAATGGCTAAAAAGTTCTTAATAGGAATGGGAAGTGTTGCAGTTTCTTCAATATTGCTATTTTTGATTTTAACTGTCTATAACAAAATCCGTGAAAGCATTCTTGCGCCGAAACAAGATCAACAATCCGGAGAAACTTCGCTTGTTACCCCTGAAAATTTAACAGAAGCTGTTAGAACTTTTTTAGATAAGACAAAATACTAGGTGATAAAGTGTCGCAAAGAAAATTCGATTTTTACATAGTTCCAACTCCGATTGGAAACATCAAAGACATTACTTTTAGGGCTGTTGAAATCCTCAAAGAGGTTGATTTGATAGCTTGTGAAGACACAAGAATAACGCAAAAACTTTTAAATCATTATGAAATTTCTACTAAGTGTATTTCATACCACAAATACAATGAACATGAACGCATTGATTTCTTTTTAAATCACATAAAGGAAGGAAAAACTATTGCGTTAGTGTCTGACGCAGGAACTCCGATGATTTGCGATCCTGGTGGAGTTATTGTTTCTGCTCTTTTAAAAGAAGGTTTTTCCGTAACATCTCTTGCCGGAGCTTGTGCCGTGACGACATTTCTTTCACAATTACCTAGAGAAGATGAACAGTTTTCTTTTATTGGGTTTATACCGAGAACAGAAAGCCAAATTAAAGAAATTTGTAAAAAATATTCTGCTCAAAATATGGTGTTTTATGATTCTCCTGAAAGAATTTTGAAAACTTTAAAAGTTATTCAAGGGTATAGAGGCGATGTTAAAATTTCTTTAGGGCGCGAAATTACCAAGCTTTTTGAAGAAATCATTACTGATAATATTTCAAATGTTTTAGAACATTTTAAAGATGGAATTAAAGGCGAAATTGTTTGTATGATTTACGCAGAAAATTCTGAGTCTGATTTTGATTTAAAAACGCATATTATTGATTTGAAGAAAAAAGGTTTTAAAGATAAAGATATTTCCGTAATATTATCAACAATTTTTAATGTTAATAAAAATGATGTTTATAAACTGGCAATAGAATTAGATTAACAAAAAAGGATGGTTTAAACCATCCTTTAAATTTTATTTGTTCATTTCTTGTAATCTATCGCAAGCATCGCAAGGTTTTTGTTGCGGAATTGCTTTTTGACAAGGATTGCAAGGTTCTTTCTTTACACAAGGTGCAGCTGCGCCTGTTGGACAAGGTGTTTCTACTTTTTGACAAGGGTCACATTTTTTAACCTTTTTACAGCCACAATCTGCTTTTTTCTTTTCACATTTTGGACAATGTCCCCAATAAGCAGGGTTTAAACTTGACCATTCAAAAGCATTTGCGCTTTGAGAACCAATGATGGATACAAGACCTAAAACGGCTAATACAGATAATGTTTTTTTCATCTCTTACTCCTTTTTCTAATAATTTGAACTGTATTTTGAATACATAATTATTGTAAGAAATTAGAAAAGAATTACCATAACCCACAAGGACAAACAAGTGATTACCGATAAGGCTAATTTCTTGTTTTATCTATCAAACGGTTTTCTCTATTCCATTTAAAAGAAGAACGAATTTCAGAACCGATTTTTTCAATCAAATGACCTTTAGAAGCGTTTCTTAGTTCATTAAATTTTTTACCGCCGTTTGCCATTTCGTCCATAAATTCTTTTGCGTATTCACCGCTCTGAATATCAGTCAAGATTTTTCTCATTTCTTCTTTAACTTGCGGATTAATAAGTTTAGAACCTCTTGTTAAATCGCCGTATTCAGCATTGTTAGAGATAGAATAATGCATGTCTTCAATTCCGCCTTGATAAATCAAATCGACGATTAATTTTAGTTCATGGCAAACTTCAAAATATGCCATATAAGGTGAATAGCCAGCTTCTACAAGAGTTTCAAAAGCAGTTTTAATTAATGCGGAACATCCGCCACAAAGAACAGCTTGTTCGCCGAATAAATCAGTTTCAGTTTCTTCCTTGAAGGTTGTTTCTATGATACCTGTTCTGCCTGAACCGATTGCAGAAGCATAAGATAAAGCAATCTCAATAGAATTTCCGTCATAATCTTGATAAACGGCAACAAGGGATGGTACACCGCGCCCATCTTTATATTCGCTTCTTACAGTATGTCCAGGAGCTTTTGGTGCAACCATAATTACATTTACATCTTTTGGCGGTTTAATAAATCCGTAGTGAATATTAAAACCGTGAGAGAACATTAAATATTGTCCAGCCCTCAAATTAGGTTCAATTTCTTCCTTATACACCTTTGCTTGAATTTCATCAGGAATTAGGATTTGAATTATATCTGCCTGTTTTACTGCATCTGCAATACTCATTGTAGTTAAACCGTAATCTTTAGCTTTAATATCAGACGCACCGCCTTGTCTTAAACCTAAAATAACGTCACAGCCGGAATCTTTAAGATTTAGAGATTGTCCGTAACCTTGTGAGCCAAAACCAATAACTGCGATTTTCTTTGTTTTGATTAAATCCTGGTTAATGTCATTATCCATGTATATTTTTAAGTTACTCATAAAACCCTCCTTAAAACATGGTTATTATAACACTTCAAGATAATTTGCGAACTATTTACAAGAAAGGTGCGTAATAAAACGCACCTTTTATAATGTTTAATAAACAGCAAACGCTTTTTTGCCCAAATATTTTGCACTTGTACCAAGTTCTTCTTCAATTCTTAAAAGTTGGTTATATTTTGCCAGCCTGTCAGTTCTCGAAATAGAACCTGTCTTAATTAGTCCGCAATTTGTTGCAACAGCTAAATCAGCTATAAAACTATCTTCCGTTTCTCCTGAACGGTGAGAAACTATGGCAGTATAACCATTTTTCTGTGCCATATAAATTGCATCCAATGTTTCTGTTAATGTTCCTATTTGGTTCGGTTTAATCAATATTGAATTTGCTACATGTTTTTCAATACCATCTTTTAGGCGGGAAGTATTTGTTACAAATAAATCATCACCTACTAATTGGCATTTCTTACCCAATTTCTCTGTTAAATTTTGCCATCCTAGCCAGTCGTCTTGCGCTAAGCCGTCTTCTATAGATATAATCGGATAATCTCTAACTAATTCATCTAAATATTCAACCATATTTTCTGATGTTAATTTTCGATTTTCGCCCTTCAAAAAATATCTGCTGAGTGAACAAACTCCATTTGAACATTCGCCTTCTTCATAAAGTTCAGAAGCTGCAACATCAAGACAAAGTTTCACATTATTAGTATTATATCCTGCCTTTTCTATAGCAAGGATAATAATTTCAATAGCTTCTCTAGTTGAACTTAAATTAGGAGCAAAACCTCCTTCATCACCTACTGTTGTTGAAAGTCCTTTTTCATTAAGAATGCGTTTGAGTGTATGAAAAATTTCTGAACCTGCTTTTAATGCGTCAGAAAAACTTGAAACTCCGACAGGAGCAATCATAAATTCTTGTATATCAAGATTATTATTGGCATGTGCTCCGCCATTTAAAATATTCATCATTGGAGTTGGTAGAGTTTTTCCTATGATTCCACCTAAGTATTTATAAAGCGGTAATTCATAATAATCTGCAGCTGCCCTCGCACAAGCAAGTGATACGGCAAGAATTGCATTTGCGCCTAAAGTCGATTTATTAAAACTGCCGTCCATTTCAAGCATTAAACTATCTATTAATTGCTGGTCAGTTGCATCTTCACCCAAAAGATTTGGAGTAATAGTAGAATTAATATTATCGATGGCTTTTAAAACACTTTTGCCTAAATAATCAGTTTTAATATTATCTCTAAGTTCTTTTGCTTCATAAATTCCGGTTGAAGCACCTGATGGTACGGAAGCTCTACCAAAAGCTCCATCAATAAGTTTAACATCAACTTCAACAGTTGGATTTCCTCTAGAATCCAGTATTTGTCTTGCTTTTACATCTTCAATTTCGCACATAATTACTCCTCTCTATTTTTATAAGATTAATGAAAAATGTTATGTAGAACTATTCAACAGTCGGGTAAAGTTTTTTATTTGTGAAACATTACAAATTGTAGTAAGATAAACCTATGATTAAATTTTTTGGTAATTGTGTAGAAAATCTTTATAGAAGTATTGTTTATCTTGTAACAGGGCGTTCGAGAGTAACTCATGTAATTACACAAGCTGCATCTATAAGTTATGATTCACTTGTTATATCATTAGTTATTGCTTTTGTATCAGCGGCTGTAATTGCAATTCAGGTATCAAAACAATTCTTGATGTCGGGAGCTGAAGCTTATGTAGGTGGATCTATTGCCGTCGTTATGATTAGAGAAATTGCTCCGGGGTTTGTTGCTTTAGCAATTGGGGCAAGAGCAGGTACTGCAATCTCCGCAGAAATTGCAAACATGCAAGTAACTTCTCAAGTTGATGCTATAAAAACTTTAAAAGTAGATCCTGTAGGTTACTATTTTGCTCCTAGAATTTTAGCTGCAGCTATTACTGTTCCTATGGTTGTCTTAATTGCAGAAGTTGTCGGGATTGCCGGCGGCTTGTTAGTTTCTAATGCTACAATACATTTACATCCATCAAGATATATTACGTCTGTTTGGCTATGGTTAAGCACTAGAGATATTTATATAAGTTTATTAAAAGGTTTAATATTTGGTACTTTAATAGCGTTAGTTTGTGCAACTCAAGGGTATAATACAAAGGGCGGAGCGAAAGACGTGGGTGAGTCTACAACAAAAGCAGCAGTTTTGTCTACTGTTTATATGTTAATGGCAGATTTTTTAATAAATCTTGTATTTTATTTATAAAATTATTTTAATTATTTTAATGTTGCAGATATTTGAAATTTTTATTTTATCTTTTAATCGTTATAATAAATTCATAAAGCTATTATATTTTTTTAGTTGTAATATTTATATCAATGGTAAAGAAATGTAGTTGCTTGATTATTGTGAGGATTTTACAAAAGAATAAAGGCGCGAACTTCGTTCGCGCCTTTATTCTTTTTGTAGGTCAGGCACCGCCTGACATTAATCTAATTAGTGGCAAAGTGCTAATAGAACACCTGCTGCAACAGCTGAACCAATTACACCTGCAACGTTAGGACCCATAGCGTGCATTAACAAGAAGTTTTGAGGGTTAGACTCTAAACCGACTTTGTTAGATACACGAGCTGCCATTGGAACCGCAGAAACACCTGCTGAACCAATAAGCGGGTTGATTTTTGTTTTTGAGAACAAGTTCATAAACTTAGCCATCAATACACCTGCTGCAGTAGCAACAGAGAATGCAATGATACCTAGAACTAAGATTTTCAATGTTTCTAAAGTTAGGAAGTGGTCATATTGTAGTTTTAAACCAACAGCCAAACCTAAGAAAATTGTAACGATGTTGATTAAAGCGTTTTGCATAGTGTCTGATAATCTTTCAACAACACCGCATTCTTTACATAAGTTACCGAATGTCAACATACCAACCAAAGGACAAGCATCAGGTAAGAAAATTGCACAAAGTACAAGAACCACAAGAGGGAAAGTGATTTTTTCTCTCTTAGAAACTTCTCTTAGCTGTGTCATTTGAATTTTTCTTTCAGCCTCAGTTGTCAACAACTTCATTATAGGAGGTTGAATTAATGGAACTAAAGCCATGTAAGAGTATGCTGCAACTGCAATTGCACCCAATAAATCAGGAGCTAATCTTGAAGTTACAAAGATTGAAGTAGGACCATCAGCACCACCTATGATACCGATAGAACCAGCTTCAGGTAAGCTGAATCCTAAGAACAATGCTAAGAACAATGCACCAAAGATACCAAACTGTGCTGCACCACCCAATAAAGCTGTTTTAGGGTTTGCAATCAATGGACCGAAGTCTGTCATAGCACCAACGCCCATGAAAATAATCAATGGGAAAATACCAATAGCAGGGTCAATACCTACCTTATATACGAATTGTTGAAATCCGTGATCGCAAGGGAAGTTTGCAATCAAACCTCCAAATGCGATAGGAACAAGAAGCAATGGTTCAAATTGTTTTTTGATACCCAACCAAAGTAAGAACAAACAAATGAACACCATTAATACTTGTCCGTACATGTGTAAAAATTGTTCTACACTATTTTGAATTGTTGGATCAGCAGGAAGTACGAAGTTTACGATGCCTGTTGAATTCCAAAGGTTTAATAAACCATCTTGAATACTAATAGTCATTTCTAACGTCCTTTCCTAACTAACCGATAACTACCAATGTTTGTCCGGTAATGATTTTATCGCCTTGAGCAACTTCGATAGCTTGAACAGTACCTGCTTTTGGTGATTTAACTTCTGTTTCCATTTTCATAGCTTCAACAACCAATAATACATCGCCTTCAGCTACTTCATCACCTTCAGCTACTTCAATTCTCAATACGTTACCAGGCAAAGCTGCTTTAACTTCTTCGCCTTCAGCAGAACCTGCAGCTGCTTTTTGTTCAATACCTGCTTTTACATTAATGTCATAAGCTTTACCGTTAACAGTTGCTTTATCACCTTCAAGCTTAACTGCGTAGTTTTTGCCGTTAACCTTAACTGTGTATTCGCCTGTTGAAGATGCTTGAGCAGCAGGTGCAGCTTCTTTATTAGCAGTTTTATTAACTGAAACTTTACCTTTACCAAGCAAGAATTCAATACCTTTATCTACGTTGCCGTCTTTGCAAGCTGCAGAAATAAAGATGTTTTCATCAGTTGTAGGAAGTCCTGCTTCTTCAAGTCTTTTCTTAGCTGCTTCGATACCTTTTTCAGGATCTTTTTCGTTAATATCAACAACTTTTTCAGTTGTAGGTTCCATACCAACTTTTTCTTGAGCCCATTTTACTAATTCAGGATCAGGTTCGCAAGGAGTTTTGCCGAAGTAACCAAGAAGCATTTTTGCGTAACCAGGGTTAGCTTGTTGCCATGGTTCAGGAGTAATTGCGTTCAAGAATGATTGTTGTGCATAGAATTGTGAAACAGGAGTTACAGATGTAGCAAAACCGCCTCTTTCAACAACTTCTTTCATGTTAGCAATAAGTTTAGGGAACTTATCTAACATACCCATATCTTTTAATTGGTTAACAGTTGTAGCTGTTGCACCACCTGGAAGTGGAGCTTGAATTAGAATTGGGTTAACAGCCAAAGAAATTGGAGAGATTGGATAATCTTTCATGCATTCTTTGAAGATTTCTTCTGTTTCCATAATTTTCTTAATATCTAAGCCTAAATCGTATTCAGTACCTTTTAATGCGTGCCACATAGAAATAATATCAGGTTGACCTGTACCGCCTGAAACAGGTTTCATAGCTAAGTCAATACCGTCAGCACCACCATCAAGAGCAGCCAAGTATGCAGCTAAACCTGTACCTGCTGTTTCGTGAGAGTGGAATCTGATGTGTGCATCTTGACCCAATAATTCACGAGCCATTTTAACAGTTTCGTAAACTTTTCTAGGGTGAGATGTTCCAGAAGCATCTTTGAATGCCAAGCTATCAAATGGCAAGCCTGAATCTAAGATGTTTCTCAAAACTCTTTCATAGAAAGCAACATCGTGTGCGCCTTCGCAACCGTAAGGAAGTTCCATCATAGTGATTGTAACTTCGTGTTGCATACCGTATTTTTTAATTGATTTTGCAGAATCAACCAAGTTGTTTACATCGTTCAATGCATCAAAGTTTCTAACTACGTTTACACCGTGTTTTGCAAACATTTTTGCGTGTAAGTCGATAATATCACGAGGTTGAGAGTTAAGACCAACAACGTTTACGCCTCTAGCTAGAGATTGCAATTTGATGTCAGGACCAACTGCAGCTCTGATTTTATCCATTGTTTCAAAAGCATTTTCATTACAGAAAAATATTGGAGCTTGGAATCTTGCGCCACCTGCTGTTTCAAAGTGTTTTAGACCTGCGCTTACAGCTGATTGCAAAGCAGGAATAAAATCATCTACAAGAACTTTTGCCCCGTAAATTGATTGGAAACCATCACGGAATGATGTATCCATAACCTTAATTAATTTTGTCATTTTTATACCCTTTCTTACTTAATCTTATCTTTTAAACATTGCAGCAACAATTGCAGCCGCGATTTCTGAATCATCGCCTTTAGCAACTTTCTTTTTAGCACCACCTGCTACTTGAGGAACAGGTTCCGGCCAAATTGTATTTAACTTGGCAACAACTTTTGACATGCAATTCATGGCAAAAATCATAATGCACAAGAAGATAAATACAGTACCCATGCCAACGCACATTACTGCAAAGCCTTCATTGAAAATTTCTACTACGTTCATAAAATATCTCCTATTAAAAGTGTATGTAATTTATTATCTTTGTCTTTTAAAATCAAAGCTCCTGTATCAGTTATACCTTCAGCAATTCCACTGATTTGTTTATCAAAAACTTTTACAGTTATCTCTTTATTGAAAAATCCGGCTCTCTTTTCATAATCATTTTTAATCAATAAAAACCCATTCTCAATAAAACAATCATATAACAAACAAAATTTTTCTAACAGTTTTTTTAAGAAAATTTTCTTATCTATAAATTCCCCTGTTTCAATATTTAATGATGTTGCAGGCTGATTGATATTGGATAAAAAATCTATCTTTGTATTCAAATTTACTCCGAAACCTAAAACCAAACCTTCAAGTCTACCGTTTTCAATAACGCCTTCGGCTAAAATTCCCGATATTTTTTTTCCGTTAATTTGAATATCGTTTGGCCATTTTATAGTCGGTGTAACTCCGTAATCTTCAAAGGTTTGGGCAAGCATTAAACACAAAAATTGTGTTAAATTTGAATAAATTTCTTTCATATCTTCTGATGGTTTTAAAATAATGCTTGCATAAATATTATCTTTGCCGGCATAAGACCATTTTCTATCTAATCTTCCGCGCCCGTTTGTCTGATTATCAGTGTAAATCAGGGTCATGTCGTTATAATCTTTTATATGCTCTTTAGCATATTTATTTGTTGACTCAACCTCTTCCAAAAAAATCCATTCCATAGATTTAATTATATAATAAACAAGGTTTAAATAATTGATAAAAATAATAAAGTAAAAGAGAATTCTGATATAAATGTTAATAAAAGGCTGGGTTGTTTCGGTGCTAATCGCACCTTACAATGACGTAGTGTGAAATGTAGGTTGGGTGTCATTGTTTCGGCTCGTTAGAGCCGAAACAATCAAGCTTTGTATAAGTATTTTTTCGAACACTTTCTTCTTTTAAGCAAAACAACCGCCTTAAATTAAAGCGGTTGTCTTGTATGTACACATTAGGTTTGCATTATACTGCTTTTTGCAATTCTTTTTGTTCTGGCATTTTTATTTCTTGTGCGTTGTTTTGCTGATTTCCTGTTATCTTTTGTTCATCTTTTTTGTCTTCGCCATTAAGTTTTCTGCCAATCCAGTTTGCAATCGGAGTTATTGCTACTGGAGTAATGTATCTATAAATTAATGTGAATGTTATTAAACTTGTTAATGCGTTGAAGCCTTTGAGTTTATCTCCGAAAGTTTCTTTTAAAACTTTTGCTTCTTCTTTAGAAATTTGTCCTAGAGCAATTTGTTGTTCTTTTAATCCGCAGTACTTATATTCTGCATTCTTCTTAAATTTACTCAATAATTTACTTACGGTATAAGCACCGATTGTTGGAATAATACAACATAAACCTTGGTTTACAGCTAATGTTTTTCTCTTGTCAGAATCCAAATCTTTGTTGTTTAAAGTTTTGTACATATACGTAGCACTAGTAAGAATTGAACCCAGTGTTGCCATGTGTTCTGTCATTTCACCTGGAATGCTTGACATTTTTTCTGAAACATTTTGAATTTTTTCAGAATTCATTACTTTTTTACCATAATGTTTTCCATAAAATTCGCTTATCCAATGTCCCAAAGCACTTTCTTTTTTACCTTTAAAAGTTACTTGTGCAGATTTATTTTCTGTCTTTGCATGATTATTATTATTATTATTAACTTCAGTTTTTATAGCATTGTCTTGTTTTTCTTCATGCTTTTTAGATTTTTCTATATGGAATACATTTTTCAAAATGAATGGAATTAAATAAATTGTACCTGCTGCAACCGGAATTCTTGTAAGAATATCAGGTAACCAGCCAAATGTTTTATTGCTAATACCATTTATTTTATCAGCTTGTAAGTATTCTTGTTCTACAGCAGAACCAATTTTATCAGGAACTTTTGTTGAATCTTCCAGCTTTACATTGTTTTGATATGAAATATATTTTTCAGTTTTCTTATCACCTTTAACTTCTACTCTCTTTTTACCTGTATAAAGAGGAGTCGCGTGTGCAGTTTCTCTATAAGAAGATAAGTGAATCATATCCATATCAAGTTTGAAAGGTGTTCCATCAATGTTTTTCCACATATCAGTGTGTAAACGTTTTCCGTCTTTTTCAATTGAATTTATATCAAGTTTTGGCATAACTTCTTTTAAGAAGTCTTTATCAATATGAGCAAGTGAGAAGAAGTTTGTATCTTTGTTATCTTTCAATGAGCCACCCATACCTTCTTCTTTTACTGCAATAAACATATCTTTTAATTCAAAATGAAGCTTTTTACCTTTTCTGTCAGTCCATTCGCTGATAGCTTTACCTTTCATTGCATTTACATCAACATCAGCGCCAAAATCTTTCAAAGTAGCTTCTGATATTTCAGAAATATGCTTTGGTTGTGCAACTTTCATTACATCTTTATATTCTTTTGAAAACTTATTGCCTAATTTATCTTGCCATTCAGAAACAGGTTTTCTAACGGTTTTTGCTGCATCTGCCCAAATAGATTCAATTTTTAAGTTTGGATATTTACGTTTTAAAAGATTTTCACTCATATCTTTTAAATAAGTTTTTTGAGCGTATTTTATACCTTTAGAAAATGGAGTAGCAATTAATAAAGATGAAGCAATACCAACAAGACCTGATGAAACTGAGTGGGCTGAAGCATACATGTTATCTTGCTTGCTCTTCTTTGTTGGGATAGCCATAATTGTTAGTGGTCGCATAGCAACGCAGACAACAGCCGAAATTAAGGATTGAACAAGAACTTCGTGGTTCATAATATTCAATGCTTTATCAAAAAAGCGGCTCTTAAGAAACTTATCCATCTTTGTCTCTTTATCCGCCGCTTTTCTAGAATTATCTACAATTTTCTTTACAATTTCTTTTTTACCCTTGAATGACACCTTGCCCTCAAACGAGTCCGGTTGTTCTAAAAGATTCTGCTTTCGCATTTGTTCTGAATAGTTTAATCTAATCTCAGGGATAGTAACATTGTTGGTTGATTGTTTTCTCGCTTTGGAGATTAGATTTTGCGTTGTATGAATGTTCATCATAGTTTCCAATCTAAATTTACTGTCTACACATTTATCTTAAAACAAAGCAAAATTTTTTTTGCTAGTTTGTGAATATTTTGTTACAATTGTTTATAATAAAATAAAATTCAGGCATTCCCTCTCTTTGGGAGAGGGTTAGGGTGAGGGTTTTATGAAAAAGATTTTATTATTACAAATTTTAATTTTACTTACATCTCAATTTGCATGGTCATTTGACTTGGACATGACAGTTGACGATGATATTAGAAAAAATTACAATTCGTCAAAATTAGTAAAAGATACACACACAGAAGCTAACGAAGAAACATTACCAGCTCTCCCTGAAATCAGCAAATACAAAGAGTCAGAACAAGCTGTTATTAAGCAAGAAACATATACTCCGCCAACTCAAATTTATAATAAAGGAAATAAAAAAATCCATGCCGGAACAACTTTTGAGGTTGTTAACTCCGCTAAAATATCAGATTGGCAAACAAAAGGTGCGACGGTTAAATTTTCCGTAAAAACTCCTATACAAAGAAAAAAATATACAATTCCTGCGGGGACAATATTTACAGGAGAAATTTTAGACTCTCATCAACCTCAAATCACTTGTAACGGTGGTTTGGTTGTGATTAGAGTAAGAAGCATGCTTTATAAAGGTCAAACTATACCTGTAAATGCTTATGTTACAAAAGCAGGTTCTAAAAATATTTTTCTTAATAATATAAAAGGAGATAGAACTTATCTCAAAACAATGTGGAAGAAAGGAAATTGGGGTAGAGCAATATTTAATAAAATGATGACTTTAACCGTAAATCTTGGTGGAGAAGGCTCTACATTAATACTTTCACCATTTCCGTTTGCTTACGGAACAATTTGTCTGGGGTTAAATACTTTAACTTCTCCAATTTGTGCATTTTTCCAAAAAGGCGGGCATGTTTCAATTCCGGCAGGAAGTAAATTTACTATTCGATTGTTAGATGATACATACATAGATTAAAAATTTGCAGGCAAATTTTGTTTTTAATATAATTATTATGCAACTATTTGCGAATAAGAAAGGAAAGAGATTATGAAAAAATCAATTCAAGATTTAGGTGACATCAAAGGAAAAGTTGCTCTTGTTAGAGTTGACGTAAACGTTCCTCTTGATGAAAACAAAAATGTAACAGACGATACTCGTATTCAAGCTATCGTTCCAACTGTAAAATTCTTAAAAGATAAAGGTGCAAGAATTGTTCTTATGGCTCACTTAGGCAGACCAAAAGGTGAAAGAAACATGGAATTCTCTCTAGCACCTGTTGCTAAATACATGGCTAAAGTTTTCGGTGAAGAAATCGTTTTCATCCCATCAGTTGAAGAAGCAAAACCATTCGTAGAAAAACTTGCTGACGGTCAAATCGCTTTATTGGAAAACATCAGATTCTACAAAGCTGAAGAAGCTAAAGATGATGATATGACATTTGCTAACGAATTAGCAGCTTTAGGTGATTTCTATGTAAACGACGCTTTCGGCGCAGCTCACAGAAACCACACTTCAACTGCTAAGTTAGCAAAAGTTCTTAAACCTGCTGTTTCTGGTTTATTGATGGAAAAAGAAATCAGATGCTTATCTCAAGCTTTGGATAACCCAACAAGACCATTTACAGCTGTTGTTGGTGGTGCTAAAGTTTCTTCTAAAATTGGTGTTTTAGAAAACTTGTTAGACAAAGTTGATAACATGATTATCGGTGGCGGTATGGCTTATACATTCGTTAAAGCTAACGGCGGTAAAATCGGTAACTCAATTTGCGAAGATGACCAAATCGATGTTGCTAAAGCTATCGAAAAGAAAGCTCAAGAAAAAGGCGTTAAGCTTGTAATGGCTACAGATGTTCTTGTTACTGACGATTTTTCAGGCAACGGTAAAAATGAATTCGTTAAAATCAACGAAATTCCTGATGGCTTTGAAGGCGTTGACGCTGGTCCTGATTCAAGAAAAGCTTTTGCAGAAGTTCTTAAATCTTCAAAAACAATTCTTATGAACGGTCCTGTTGGTGCATTTGAAAATCCTAAATTTGCAGAAGGCACAAAAGCTGTATTAGAAGCTATTGTTGAAGCTACTAAAGCTGGTGCTACATCAGTTATCGGCGGTGGTGACTCAGTTTCTGCAGCTAAAAAATTCTTCAAGGCTGAAGATTTCACTCACGTTTCAACAGGTGGCGGTGCTTCTCTTGAATTCATCGAAGGAAAAGTTCTTCCGGGTGTTGCAGCGTTAGATGACAAGTAGAAAGATTATTTCTATATATTTGATAAAGGCGGCTTAAAAAGCCGCCTTTATTTGTTTAATCTTAAATTTTTAAAAACTATTATCAGGATGAATAGTGTTTATTTAAAAAGCTTTATGATATAATATCGGTATTGACGAGGGGATTTATTATGTCACACGATACAAAAAAGACAAATGGTAACAAATATTCTTTGAGAACACCTGAGTTTTATAACAAGTGGAGAAGAATGTTTTTATTTTTAGTGACACATGTATTTTACATGATACGTTTCAAGCTCGTTTATAGATTGGAAGTACAAGGTAAAGAAAATATTCCGCAAGACAACGGTTATATAATAGCCGCAAACCATCTTTCAACATTAGACCCACCGTTAGTTTGCGCGGTTATGAATAGAGGCGTTGCATATATGGCAAAGAAAGAACTTTTCGAAAATCCTTTCTTACGTTGGTGGCTTGACTGGTTGGGTGCATTTGCCGTTGATAGAGAGAAACTTGGAGTTTCAACAATCAAAACTGTAATGACAATCAAAAAAACCGGCTGGGTATTGGGTATTTTCCCTCAGGGAACTCGTCAAAAACCGGGTGAAATCAGTAATATTACTAAAGGTTTTGCATCTCTTGCCAAAAGTACAAAATGCGGTATTTTACCGGTTGGTATCACTGGAACACAAGAAGTCAAAAGATTCCCATTTACAGGAAAAATTGTTGTTAAAATTGGAAAATTAATACCTTATTCAAATGATGTAAACGGTATGGTCGATGAATGGGGAAATGCCATTCAAGAATTGACAGGATTTAATTATAATAAAGAACACGCAAATGTATAATGGAAAAAAATAATTTTTAGAATTAAGAGTGGATTGGGAAAGATGACTGAAAAGAATTACAACAGACGCACCGAAAAAGATTATAACTTTTTTAGAACGCTATATTACATGTTGTTTGTAACATTTGTAGTATTGCCTGTTACAAAATTCATGTATAACGTAAAAATTGAAGGGCGTGAAAACTTACCTAAAGATTCTCATGTGATTTATGCCGGAAACCATGTTTCTTATATTGACCCTCCGCTTGTAGCTTTGGCGGCGTGGAAAAATATTGCATATATGGCAAAACAGGAATTATTTAAAGATGATAATAAACTCTTAAGATTCTTAGTTCATTCTCTCGGAGCATTTGCTGTAAATAGAGAAAAGCCTGAAATTGCTACATTTAAAACTGTTAAATCTGTATTTAATACTAATTGGGCGTTAGGTCTATTCCCACAAGGCAAGATAGTGAAAGAACATGAAATCAGTAATATCCATAAAGGATTTATCATGTTTGCTAAAAAGTTCAAAGCTGATATTGTGCCTGTAGGAATTTGTGGATTTGACGGATATGCAAAAAAGTTATTTGAAAAACATGTTACTGTAAAAATCGGAAAACCAATTTCTTACACTTTAGATGAAGATGAAATTTTGAGAAATTGGGCGGAACAGATTTGCAATTTTACAGGATTTGAAAATAAAATTGAAGAATGTTTGACTAAATAATAGTTTTTATTTAGTAATATTTTGTAACAAAGCTTCATATTATAGCAAATTTTTTTCTTTAGATGTTTTATATCGAAAGACGAAAGGTAAATAGCGTATGAATATCCAGACAATTACAAGTTTAGTACCAAAAACAGCGGTGTACGAGTCAAAAGTTAACAATAGACAAATGTCACCAAATTTTGGCTTAAAAATTGATGCGCCAATAAAACAAGATACATTATCTTTTCATGGTACAAAAGTAAGTAAAGTTACTAAAAAATGTGTAAATATATTGAGGCATACTGTAGAAAATAGCGAAACTGTAGTTGCAGAAAATAATGGTATTACAAATAAAGTTGCAGCAAAAACATTAGAAATTAATAGAACAACTGCTACTGCTATTTATAATAAAAATTTAAGAACAATGCAAAAAGTAGATGATTTTTTCTATAATACCTTTGGAGATTTGGTTGCGGATGCAAAAAATCCGAATAACCCTATTCTTAAAATTTCTTGTCGACCAAAGTCTAAAAATTCAATTATAGAAAAAACAGGTAGCCGAGAATGGAAAAGTATTAGTGAAATTTTAGAAAACATGACCGATTTAAAAGGTGGTAAAATTGTTTTAAGAGATTCCGATAAGAAAACCGTTGATGGAGTTTTAGACAGATTGATTCCGGCTATAAAATCTAAATCAATTGAATTACTTGAAATTGAAAACAAACGTCCAAAAGCTGTCAAGGGGTTACCTGAAAATGAAGCTTCAAAATATGATTATGCGTCAATTAACATGTTAGAAAAATTGATTGATATTCAAAATGAAGCTTGGAGAAAAGGTGGAAGTAAAGAAAAAGTTGCTGCTCACTTAACAGATGAGTTTACTCCTGCTAATTATTGTGCTGTTCACTTCTTACTTAGAATTCCAGGTGTTCCAAATAGTACATTTGAATTCCAATTAATGGGACATAATACTGCAATTGCTAAAGATATAGATGATGTTGTTTATAAAAAATTAGACGGTAAAAATCCAGCGAATTGTCCAGATGCATTTAATGCTTTATTTGAATCGTTGACAAATCCTAGATTCTTTGCAGAAGAAACTGAAAATGAAGCAAAAGAACTTATAAAAAATGCTAAAGATAAGTTTAATCAATATAGACGTGAAATGTTCTTGTTCCAAAGAATGAAAGCTGATATGCCATATTCAAAGAAAACAGCTAAGAAAAAAGAACAATTTTTACCAATTCAATATCAACTATTCCCAAGTGATATTGAGTTAAAATATGGAATTTCTTCACTTGATTTTGATTATAACAACATTGCTAAAATTCTTGAACGTGGCAAAAAGAAAGGCAATAGTACAAAAGTATGGCACTATACAACTATTTCTAATTAATAAAAATGGTCAATCAAATTTTGATTGACCATTTTTATTATTCTAAAATTTCTGCCCCATTTTGTTCAACTCTCAAAGTTCTTATGTCAACTTTGACACTTTGAGGTTCCCAAATTTCCTTAACCGTAGATTTAATTTTATCCAAATCATATTTATGAGAAATTATTAATAATGTTGGACCAGCTCCTGAAAGTACACAGCCTAAAACATCATCTTCATGTTTAAATGCTTCCATAATTTCTTTCATGCCGGGAACTAATTTTTCTCGATATGGTTGGTGAAGTTTATCATGAAGTGCTATTTTCATAAGCTTTTCATCTTTTGTATTAACAGCTTCTATAAGCATTGCAAGATGTTTAGCATTATAAACTGCATCGTGCATAGGAACATTTTCAGGTAAAACCGAACGTGCTATATTTGTAGAAAGTTCAAAATCCGGAATACAAACCGTTATATCCCATTCATTCGGCCAATTCAGTTTTCTATATACAATCGAACCATCTTCTTCTTGAGAAGCTAATACAAAACCGCCTAAAATAGCCGGTGCAACGTTATCCGGATGTCCTTCAACTTCTGTTGCAATAGAAAGTAATGCAGTTTCATCTGCAGGAGAGCCTAATAATTTATTAGCCGCAATTAAACCACCGACAATAACAGCTGCTGAACTTCCTAACCCTCTTGTAATTGGAATTTGTGATTGAATGTTAATTCGTAATTCAGAAGGTTCTTGACCGATAGAATTATAAAGCATTTCTACTGCTTTATAAACGATATTATTTTCATCACGAGGAATATCGTCAAAAATCATTTCATCAATAGCTTCTTCATCTTCGGTCATCATATTTATTTCAATGCCTGTGCCGGGAAGAACTGTTTCTTCAATTGTAATTGTATTATAAATAGGTAATGCTAATCCTAAACAATCAAATCCGGGTCCAATATTTGCGGATGTAGCCGGAACTTTTACACTGACTTTCATTTTCTTAACTATTCTCCTAATAAAAGTATAAGGTGATTATACTATAAAGACAAAGAAAAAAACATAGATTTCTGAATAATTGTTTTACAAATCTTTAGTTGACTCATTCATTTGAATTGGAGTATAAATGTATTATGAAGAAGTTGTTGGGAGTGAGTTTAATACTGGCTTTATTAGCACCAAACATTTGTTTAGGTGCTGATGATGGTGTTGTAACTTTGGACAAAAGTAGTGTTGAAAAACCTTCAATTGCTATAGAAAAAGGTACAAAGCAACTACAAGGCTCTTTATTAGTAAGTGATTCTGAAGATTTAGCACAACTTATTGATATACAAAAAGATCATGATATTAAAGACCTCGAACAACTTTGGAAAGGTACAGTTGAAAATAATCAAGTTATAGAATTTGCGCTGAAAAAGCTTGCAACGCCTGAATCTCAACGTCGAATTCATTCGTCTTTGATGGCAAAAACGTTATCTGCTGTTGTAACAGGTGCATCTTTTGTCCCTTCGCTTATGGGCGCAAATTACGGTATTCAAACATCCGCTTTTTCAGCGGGAAGACTAGCACAAGGATTGATTAACAGAAAGAATGTTCCGCAAGAAACACCATTAACAGATACGGAATTAATTGAACTCGCGAGCATGATTGAAGATTTGCAAGACTCTTTAATTAGTTCATATTACAATTATAAAAATACTTTGACCCAGCTTAAAGATACGCGCTCAAAAATGATTTTATACAGCAGAAATTATTCTAAAGCTCTTGAGGGCGGTGATGTTTTAGAGATAGCTATTTCTTCATCACTATATGATTCTATGCGAATACAAGAATTTAACTTGGAACAATCTGCAAAAAAATATCATATTCAACTACAAAGACTTGCGGGTAAAAAAATTGTTGACAGTTTAGAATTGTATCAATATGATTTTAATTCTGTTTTATACAAAAATAATGATACAAAAGATGGAGGTAAAAAGAATGGCAAAAAATAAAATTCTTTCAACTCTACTTTTGATTTCAATGGTGACTTCTACAATTCTTCCAACATTTGCTGAAGTAAAAATAGAGGATTTAAATTCTCCAAAAGATGCTTTTTTCAGACTTGGAACGACGGATATCCCTGAAAATAAAATAGATGTTAATGGAAAAATTGACATTAAAGCAAATATTGCAAAAGAAGAAAAATTTTATAGCGAAGGTTTAACTTATGCAGATTTAAGTATTAAAAAAATGGCAATGGAAGTTTCTAAATCAGTAGAAGTCGACTACAACGAAATGCTAGAAGATTTATCTTTGTTGTGGCAAGGTGCTGCAACCAAAAGTGATACAATTAAGTTTGCGATTTACAAGCTTTCAAATCCGGACAAAGACAAACCTGATCAGAGCGCAGTGAAAAAAGTTTTAACAACCATAGCCGGCATGTCAACCTTCTTAGGTGCAGGCATGGGAAATCCGGTCTTGGCGAGTGCAGCTTTAATCGGCGGTAACACGCTTGGAATTATGTCACAAGATACAAAAGCTTTGAATTATAAATATTCGCAAGTAAATGATGCGGACATGATTTTGCTTGTTAGAAAAGTTGACGAGCTTCAACAAAAAGTTGTTGATATGTATTATGATTACATGACCGCAAGACAGCTTTACGACATGACAACGGAGATGGTTGAACAAAGACGCCAAAATTATCAAAATTCACAAAAATCAAAAAAAGAGGTTATTTTAATTACGGATACTTTTTATAGAGAAGCTATGGACGAACAAATTAAGGCTCGTGGAAGCTTCTTTGAAAAGCGTTCACGTTTGGAGCAACTGGTTGGAAATGATGTCTTTAGACAATTTGAAGCTATTGTGGATGCAAGATATTCTAAATAATAAATTCATAAAAAAAGTGAGATGTGCAACTTTAACACATCTCACTTTTTTTTTGTTTTAAATATTTCTATGATTTAATTAATAAGCTTGCGCCGATTACGCCCGCAGTATTACCCAATTGAGCCGGTACAATTTCAACTTCTTTTTGAATTGTCATAGCTCTTTTTGCAATTGTTTCTCTGATTGGGTCTAACAAAATATCACCTGCATCAGCAACGCCGCCGCCAATAATGATTTTTTCAGGGTTAAGTAAGTTGACTACACTTGTTAAACCCATTCCGATGTATTCGCCCATAATTCTAAAGATTTGTTTTGCAACAGGGTCACCTTCTTTAGCTGCAACTGCAACTATATAAGGTGTAATATCAGGGTTCGCAAGTTCTCTATACTTAGTAGACTTACCACCTCTTATATATTCTTCTGCTAAAGCTACGATGCTTGGACCTGAAGCATAAGCTTCTAAACAGCCTCTATCACCGCAACCGCACAAAGGACCGCCTTGCATATTCAATTTAATGTGACCTAATTCTCCTGCTGCATTATTT
Source organism: uncultured Candidatus Melainabacteria bacterium (assembly GCA_934747325.1). GTDB lineage: Bacteria > Cyanobacteriota > Vampirovibrionia > Gastranaerophilales > Gastranaerophilaceae > CAG-196. Next base: position 37,341 of record CAKVGW010000008.1, read on the forward strand.
GCACCGCGAACAAGTTTTCCGTTAATTACAAGACCTGAACCGATACCTGTACCAACTGTGATACAAACCAAGTTTTCGCAACCAACACCTGCACCGTAGTTTAATTCACCTAAAGCTGCCGTTCTAACGTCGTTATCAACACGGGTAGGAATGCCGAATTCTTTTTCCATAATTTGAGCTATTGGAACATTTACCCATCCAGGAATATTTGGAGCAAGTCTTACAATACCTTTTTTGCAGTCGATTTGTCCGGGGAAGCCGAAACCGATAGCTTCAACATCAGTGGTTTTTAGTTTAGTTTCTTTTAATAAATCTCTGATAGCATCTTTCATGCTGTTAATAGTATATTCGTAACCCATTTCTGCGCGAGTTGGGATAGAATTAGAGTAAATAATTTTACCTTTGTCGCTTACAAGCGCAATTTTAACGTTAGTACCGCCAACGTCAACACCTATTCTTTGTGCCATTTATAAATCTCCTTCTTTTTGCTATTTGATTGTAACATAAAGATGAAAAAGTTTGTAGGCATTGAATCCATGATGACATATTCTTTTCGTGCTAAAATGTACTTATGAAATATAAGTGGCTGAACAAAAAAAATAACGAAGAGTTGATATTGTTTTTTAACGGTTGGGGAATGGATGAGAGTGTTGTTTCGCACTTAAATCCTGAAAACTTTGACGTTATTATGATTTATGATTATAACAATCTTGAGTTTGATTGGAGTGTTATTGAAGGCTACGCAAAAAAATATCTTGTTGCTTGGTCTATGGGAGTTATGTGTGCAACCTTGTTTGACATTGATTATATTAGCAAAACTGCCGTAAATGGAACACTAAAACCGATAGACAATGAATTTGGAATTCCTATAAGAATTTATGATTTGACAATAAAAGGTTTCAGCCCAAAAGGCAGAGAAAAATTTATCAACAATATGTTTTCTAATCCTGAAGATTTGCCGAATGTTTCAAGAGAGTTTGAAAACCAAAAATCAGAACTTTCAGCTCTAAAGAATTATCAAGCGAATATGGATTTTGAATACAATCGAGTAATAATAAGCGATTCGGATAAAATTATTCCTACAAAAAATCAAGAAGCTTTTTGGAAAAGAGAAGCGAATTTGAAAAGCGGTCATTGTCCGTTCAAATTGTTTCGCAAGTGGAGCGAACTTTTATGAACAAGGATTTGATTCAAAAAAGATTTGCTAAAAATCTTGATACATACAATGACAACGCAAAAATTCAAAAGAAAATGGCTGAAAGGCTTTTATCGTTCTTAGATAGAAAAGACTTTAATGATATTTTGGAAATCGGCTGTGGAACAGGTTTTTTGACGCAGCTTGTTAACGACAATTTTAATTTTATAACTTATACGGCAAACGATATTGTAGAGTCTTGCGAAAAATATGTAAAAGAAATTAACCCTAAAATTAATTTTATTCCTGCAGATATTGAAAAAGCTGTTGAAAATAGTGACAAAAAGTATGATTTAATAATTTCAAATGCTGCATTTCAATGGGTTGAAAACTTGGAAAGCTTTATAAAACTGCTTGTTTCAAAACTTAACGAAGGTGGAGTTTTACTGTTTTCAACATTTGGACCTGAAAATTTTAGAGAAGTGAATTTTGTATTGGGCAAAACTTTGCCTTACTATTCTGCAAACGAATTGCAGGAAATTATAAAAGATTACAAAAATATTGTGGAGCAAGAAATGCATGTAATGGCATTTAAGACTCCAAAAGATATTTTGAAACATATAAAATCAACGGGTGTCAATGCTTTAGAGATGGTTTCTTGGACAAAAACGGACATGCAAAAGTTTGAAAACGGGTATAATAATTTTTGTTCTGGAATTCCAACACTTACATATCATCCGATTTATGTAAAAATAGAAAACAAATAAATATATTGTCACTAAGTGTTTAATCTAAATGTTATTCGTGTCGCAAAATATAGTAATAAACTATGATTACGACGCAATTTTTTTTTCTTATTAAAATTTTTAGTTAATATTTCTTAATAATTCAAAACAAAAAAGGCAATTTTTCCAAACTGAAATACTTTATATATACATAAGAAGATTTTATAAGGAAGAAATAATGAACGAGAAAGAATTAAATGCTACAATGTCAGTAATCGCAGACCCAATCAAAAATGTTTATAAATTAGAAACAAGAAAAGACGTTGAAGAAATCCAAAGAATTTGTAGAATCTTTGCTATTTCTGAAAGACAAGCTAACAAACACAAAATGTTATCAATCAAAAATTTAGCAACATTCAGACTTGTTTTGAGTAATAATTAAGCTGGAATATGAATAAGTAATGGCGCAGTAGAAAATCTAACTGCGCCATTTTAGTTTTATCATTTAATTAATTTCTATAGAGAATTTCTATAAATTTCTTCAACAGCTTCTTTTGTAGCCTTTGTAGGAGCAATTGCTAACAAACCGTCAAGAGAAGGTGTTGTAAATGCCAAGTTTACAAGAGTTGGAACATCAGCTTCAGTGAATCCCTCATCTTTCAATTTATTAGGAACTCCAACTGATTTTAACCATTCATAAACACCTTTAGAAGCTTCTTCAGCAGTTTCAACCTTACCAACAACAGGTTCTAAAATGTATTTTAATGTTTCAGCTTTAGCTGAGAAAATGTTTTTAACAACAGCAGGTAATAGCATTGCCAACCCTAAGCCGTGTGATAATTCGTGTTTTACTGCACTCAACGGGTGTTCTAGAGCATGCGTATAGTGTAACAAGCCGTTATCGAAACAAACACCGCCCATCATAGCGGCATAAGCCAAGAAGTATCTTGCTTCTAAATCTTCAGGATTTTCAATTGCTTTAGGTAAATACTTAGAAACAAGTGTTACAACTTCTCTTGCTAAAGTGATTGCATAAGGTGATGCAACTGTTGATGTAGCTGCTTCAATTACGTGGTTAACAGCGTCAATTGAAACAAATCTAGTTTGTTTTGGAGATAATTTAACCATCAAAGCAGGGTCATCAATTGCGTATGTAGGATAAATACAATCATAAGCAATAGCAGGTTTGTAGTCTTTTTCTGGAATTGTTACAACCGCAAATCTGTTTGTTTCCGTACCTGTACCATGGGTTAAATTAATAGCAACGATAGGAGCTGCAACTTCAGGAGTGAAAGTAAATTCATAAATATCATTTGCTGTCTTATCAGGGTATTTAAGCAAAATAGCAACTGATTTTCCTGCATCTGTAGGAGAACCACCGCCAATTGCAATAACAGCTTTTGCACCAAAATCCTTTGCTATTTTTGCAGCTTCGTTTACGGCTGTAGAAGTTGGGTTTGGAGTAACGCCGTCATAATTAACATATTCTATACCGTTATTTTGCAATGCTTTTTCAACAACAGCCCATGCGCCTGTTGCTTTGTATGCGTTTTTACCGCTCATTACAATAACTTTGTCTAAACCTTTTGATTTAAAATCTTTTGCGATATCTTCAATCTTATTAATTGCACCGCATCCGAAAAATACAGAAGTTCTTGTTCTTATTTCACGAACTTCATGGATATTAACATCTTTTTCCCACATAAGAATTCTCCTTTCTTTAACACTACAAGATAATTATAGCCTATTAACTTCAAATGTAAAGTTTTATTAATTTTCGTAACAAAAACAGCTGAAATATAATAGTATTGTAAAGTTTCGCTAAAAAATAACTTTTACTACTTGCAAAAATCACTACAAAGTGTATAATGGGATGTATGAAATGCGCAAAACCTAGTATATTAGCGCATAAGAGAGTAAGAGTGTATAGGAGATTTATCATGAACAAAGAAGAATTAGTAAAAGAAATTTCTAAGAAGACTAAACTTTCACAAAAAGTTTCTTCAGATGTACTTTCAGCTACATTAGAAATTATCCAAAAAACAGTTGCTAAAGGTAAAAAAGTTACTTTAGTTGGTTTTGGTACTTGGGAAGCTCGCAAGAGAGCAGCTAGAGTAGGTAGAAATCCTCAAACCGGTAAAGAATTGAAGATTGCTGCTAAAACAGTTCCAGCTTTCTCAGCTGGTAAGAGCTTCAAAGAACTTGTAAAATAGTTCGTTTGAAAAACTTATAAAATGAGCGGATTTCTGAAAGAAATCCGCTCATTTCGTTTTATTAAAACTTTATCTTATAATTTTTTGAGACTTAGGGTCTAAAATATCTCTAATCGCATCACCTAACAAATTAAAGCAAAGAACTGCGATAAAAATCAACGCACCAGGAGTCAAAAGCCAAGGACGATAAAAAATGTTTGTAAATTCTTGTGCTTCTTTTAGCATATTTCCCCAACTAGCGTCAGGTTGTTGAATTCCAAGCCCTAAAAAGCTTAAACCTGATTCTGCCAAGATGTATGATGGCACGCTCAGAGTCATTGCAATTATTACATAACTTGTTGTTTGAGGTAATATATGTTTCAAAATAATTCGCCAATCAGAAGCACCAAGCGTTTTTTCCGCCTGTACAAAATCCTCATTTTTAATAGATAAAACCATTCCCCTTACAACTCTTGCAAAACCTGACCAACCAATCAGTGCAAGGATTACAACAATGAGGGCAAATCGTTGAACACTTGTCATGCCACTTGGAAGAATTGCAGCAAGAATTATTAAAAGATAAAAACTCGGTATTGCCATAATAGCTTCTGCAAACCTCATCATCAAAGTATCAATAATTCCACCGTAATAACCTGAAATTCCTCCATAAATTAAACCTATAGGAAAAACTATAAGAAGGGATAAAAATCCGACAGTCATTGAAATTCGTCCCCCAAAAAGCAAGCGAGAAAAAACATCGCGCCCGTTAATATCCGTGCCTAAAAGATATATTTGTCCGCCATCTTGCACACCAAATAAATGACCATGAGTAAACAATTTCAAATAGTATTTATGACTTCTGTCTTGCTTAAAAACTGTTTGCATTAAAGAAGGTTCATATTCTCTAACATAATTATATGTGTAAGGACGCGAAAGTTTTCCACATTCATTAATTGTATAAATTTTAGATGGCGGTGCATAAGCCATCTCTCTGTTAGAATAAGTACTAGAATACGGCGCTATGAAATCCGCAAAAAGAATTAATAAATACATAATTGCAAGAATTATAAAAGCTGTTTTTGCGAATTTGTCTTGAAAGATTTTTTTTATTATTTCCATAAGTTTATTTTACCCCTAACCCCTCTCTATAAGAGAGGGAACAAAGTTCGTGTGCTGTCATTGCGAGCCTCGTAAGAGGCGTGGCAATCCATATTGTAAAAACTAACCCTCACCCGAATTTCTAAGTTTCGCACAGCTCAACTTGAAATTCTACCCTATCCCTAGGAGAGGAAGCTACCTGCTCGCCCTAATTCTCGGATCTGCTATCATTAGCAGAATATCCGCAATTAAGTTACCTAATATCAACATTATAGTCCCCATCATCAATGATGCCATAACTAAATTAATATCAGATTTCATAACCGCCTCCAAAATCAGACGTCCAAGTCCCGGATACTGGAAAACATATTCAGTAAGCGCAGCACCGCTCAAAAGCCCTGCAAACTCAAACCCTAACAATGTTATCATAGGATTTATTGCATTTCTTAGAGCGTGCTTAAAAATTACTTTGTTTTCACTCAAACCTTTTGCACGAGCAAATTTAACATAATCACTATCCAATACTTCAAGCATATTTGCTCGCATTTGTCTTTGCAAACCTGATAATGAAATTGTAAACAATACGATTACAGGCAAAACCAAGTGTTTAGATAAATCCATTATTTTCCCGCAAAAACTCATCTCGTTAAAATCGTAACTCGTCAGACCTCCAACAGGAAACCAACCGGTTTTTACAGCAAAAATCAGCATCAAAATAGCAAAGAAAAACGAAGGAATTGCCATCCCTACACTAGAAATGACTGTTAAAATCCTATCAAACGCCGTTTCTTTTTTTATCGCAGCCAAAATCCCAAGTGGAATTCCTACTATCCAAGTCATAAAAATCACAATACTTGTCAACAATAATGTATTTGGAATTCTTTCTTTTAGTTTAGTAGAAACCTTTTCACCGGCAGACGTATACCCTAAATCACCTTGAACAAAAGATTTTGCCCAAGACGCATACTGAATATAAATCGGTTTATCCAATTTCAAACGCTTCATTTCTTTACTTAATGTTTCTTGAGAAATAGAAGGATTTAAGCGAAGTTCTGCAAGCGGATCAACAGGTGAAAGTCTGATTATAAAAAAACTTATTAAAGATACCAAGATTAAAAGCGGTATCACTTGTAGAATTCTTTTTAGTATATATTTAAATAAATTCATTTCTTTTCCTTGTTAATTTTATACCTTACTTTGGATTGCTTCGTCACCAATTTTAGCAGTTGTTCCTCGCAAAGACTTAACGTTTTATTCCTAATTTGGCGTCATTGCGAGGCGCGATTACAATTTTATGCGCTGTGGCAATCCATTTATCACTCTATATAAACCTCATCCAAATTGTAAATCAATCCGCTTAAAGCTGTCGGGAAAATATTCTTAAACTTTTTCCTGATTGCAGTAATTCTAATTGGTGAATACAAATAAATTATTGGCTTTTGATTATAAATAATTGTCTGATATCTGTCGTACAAAGGCTTGCGCTCTTCATATGTAAGTTTTAGTGCACCTTCTCTAAAAATTTCATCTAACTCTTTTTCCCAATCCAGTCTATCGTCGACAGAATAGCCGTTAGGACGCTGATTAAACAAATGTAAACTTCCATTTGAAGTCCAAACATTTTTACCGTCATGCGGCTCAAAAGGAGTTCCGGTAAGTCCCATTATCGCCATATCCCAGTCATTTGTATTTGTCATTTTATTCACAAGAGAATTAAATTCTACAGGCTTAAAGTTCACCTTCATTCCCAAGTCTTCTAAATCTTGTTTAACCATAACACCTAAAGCTTCGCGCTCAAGGTTACCTGCGTTTGTATATAAATCAAATTCTACTCGATTATTTGAAGAATCGTACAATTTTCCATCTTTTTGCTTAAAACCTGCTTTTTCAAGACTCTTTTTCGCAACCTTCAAGTCACACGGATGCCCTTTAATATATTTATTTAAATAAATAGAATTTAAACTCTCAGCTGTAAATAAAGGTTCTGCCACACCAGATGCAATATTCTGTACCATATTCTTTCTATCAACAGCCCAATCAATCGCGGCTCTAAAATCCCTATTAGCAAACCATTTATGTTTAATAGGGTTTACGTAAGGCTTGCCATTTTTATCTTTTCGATTATTTAGATTAATGACCAAAAACAAAGTTCCGGTGTCAGGTCCTAAATTATAAACTTTATAATCTGATTTTGCTTCATTAAGTTTATATTGCGCAACATTCGCACCTCGAATTCCCAAAACATCAATTTCTTT
>CAKVGW010000009.1 GCA_934747325.1 uncultured Candidatus Melainabacteria bacterium
ATATAAATGCGATTTTGTTACCTGCAATGTCTCGCAGGTGGGTGAGTGCCTAAATTAATCCGTTTCCTGCTGGCGATTTCGTATCGGCAGGTATACTTCAATAATTAAAGAGCTTACTCTCCCTATTTATAAAAATGTAGGAACAAAATAAACACTTATATAGAGTAATAATATTATTACATAGCAAAATTTTAATTTCAAGGGAACTCTTATAGTAAAAATAAAAAATAGCCAAACGGCGGATAGACACTAGCACACACTTTATATAAAAATTAAATAAGGAAGTAGTGGCAAAAAGGGAATTTTTTTTAATGGTAGAATTGACAAAACAAGAGTTATGTATTTTGGAACTCGTTGCACAAGGTCTTATTAACAAAGAAATTGCTCAAAAATTGAATATCTCAACAGCTACTACAAAAGCTCATTTGGAGTCTATTTACAAGAAATTAAATGCCCACAATAGAGTTCAAGCGGTTGTAAAAGCGATTACTCTTCAGTTAATAGATGTTTAATCTTTTTATGTTAAAATTTTTTTGATGAGTGATTTTATTTTAAAAGAAGTTTCAAATATTGAGAATGAATTACAACAAATTGGTTTTGATTCAAGTTATTTGTTGCAGGCAGAAAATAAATTCAGATATAAAAATATTAAAATATTTAATCTTTCGGTTGCACAGGCTAATATTTTGAAACAAACTGCATTAATATTTGGTGCAGATTGTGCGGTGAATAGAAATGTCATTACGGGAAATATAGCTCAATCCGATGTAATTTTATGTGGAAGTTATTCTCAGTTAAAAAAAATTGCTGATAAACTAATGTCACAGCCGTTTAAATTAGCAATTCTTGGCAAAAAAATACAAAATTTTTTAGAACCGCAGTTAAGAAAAACAAAACTGGTCGGGATTTTAAATGTTACTCCGGATTCATTTTCAGATGGCGGAATGTTTTTAGATAAAGATTCAGCAGAAAAACATTTTATGCAAATGTTTGAAGATGGAGCAGATATGGTTGATATAGGTGCAGAGAGTACCAGACCGCACTCAAATGTCGTTTCAGCAAAAGAACAAATAAACAGGCTTTGTTCAATTATTGAATTTGCAGAAAAAGAAAATCTTGCAAGCAAAGTAAGTGTTGATACAAGAAGTTCAGAGGTTGCAGATTTTGTATTAAACCACGGAGTAAAAATAATAAATGATGTTTCAGGGTTTGATTATGATTTAAAAATGCCTCAAATAATTGCTAATTATCAAGCCGGAGTTATTATACAACATTCAACATCTAAAACGGAAGATTATAAAACGTATAATAATATTATGGAAACCTTGTTTTTTAGTTTAAAGCAAAAAGCAGAGTTAGCAAAAGCAAATGGTATAAACAATATTATTATCGACCCCGGTATTGGTTTTGGGAAAGGTAAAGAAGACAATTTTATTATTTTAGACAAAATTCAAGAGCTTTACGGATTGGAACTACCAATAATGGTTGGAGTATCCAGAAAAAGTTTGCTTGGAGTTCAAGCCGATGACAATGCTCTTAAAGATTCTCTTTCTGCTTCAATATCATATCCTTTAATGAAAAAGGGTGTTGATTATTTAAGAGTGCATAACATAAAATTGCATAAATCATTATTGAATTTAGTTTAATAGTTACCTTGAGAATAAATTTTTATTGAAGTATAATATTGGCGAAATGTATGACAGACTATTTGATGCATTAGCTAAATCGACATTTAGAAGTCGATTTAAGCTAAAAGATAAAGACAAAGAATATATTTCTCAGAAAGGGCTTGATATAATAAAATCTCATGCAAAAGATTTTATTGCAAAACGTATCGCACCTGCTGATATTCCCAATGACGGTAAGCAAACTCCTATGCGCGGTAATCCTGTTTTCATAGCTCAACACGCCACAGCAACTTGTTGTCGCGGGTGTATAGAAAAGTGGCATAAATTCAAAAAGGGTGTTGTATTAAGTGAAAAACAACAAGAGTACTTAGTAGAAATTATTATGGAGTGGATAAAACGCAATGGCTGAATTTAAAACAAATGTAATGCGAATGCTTGATAAAGCAAAAGTAAATTATAAACATTATACTTATGCAGAAACTGATGCAATAAGCGGGATTGAAGTTGCCACAGTATTAAAACAAAGCCCTTTGCAAGTCTTCAAAACTCTAGTCACTGTAGGAAAATCAGGACAACATTATGTTTTTTTAATTCCTGTAGAAAAAGAATTAGATTTGAAGAAAGCATCTCATGCTGTTGGCGAAAAGTCTGTTGAAATGCTTAAATCAAAGGAACTTTTACCACTTACGGGCTATATTCACGGTGGATGTTCTCCAATTGGTATGAAAAAAAATTTCAAAACAACAATTGATGCTTCTGCAAAAAACTTTGATACAATAATTTTTTCTGCCGGTAAAATCGGTTATCAAGTAGAAATGAGCTTAGATGAATTAAGCAAAATAATTAGATTTCAACTTAGTGAGATTGTTTCCCAAGCTTAATCTCGTTGTTTTTAATTTTTATATACCTTTCGCATTGTCGGACTCTATCATAACCCAGCATAATTCCTAACATAAAATCTTGTTCGGGCGAGAGTTCATTTAGTTTTGGATTTTGAAAAGATTTTACAACATCAACACATTCTTTTGCTCCAAAATAAACATTGATTTTATCTTGTGCAATATCGTGTATCACATAATCAATATTTTCTTTTTGTAAACGTTCAGAAATTGAAGTTTTGTATTTTGATTTTTCGGTTGTTAAAATAAGATTTCTAATCCCTTTTTTAAATTCATAAATATGGTGATGAAATACTCTTAAATCTGCGATTTCCTCTGATAATTGAGGTGTTTTTAAGATTCTTTTACTTCTAAAATTGGGTTGAATTTTTGAATATGATTGAATGTTATAAACCTGCATAATACTTCCTCATATAAATTGTTAAACAAATTAATTTATCCACTTGAAGCTTGTAACATAATTGTCGCCGTTAATGTTACCTTTGATTTCGGCAACAAATTTTCGGTAAGCTTTGTCGGATAATTCAATTCCCGGAATTCTATTTATATGTTCTAATACTTTAGTTTCTTTTGTTAAATCAACACCTGGAATAACGTTAAATAAAGTGTTTAATGACACATTCCCAATCGGGCCGAACATTGTTGATATTTTTTTAGACAAAAGTCCTAAAACTTCCATTTCAGCATTAGAGTTTGAGAAATTATATTTTCCGCTAATAAACAAGCTTAAATCTTTACCTCTGGTTGTTATTTCAATATCATTTGCAATGCCGTCTTTAATTGTAATATCCCCGATTATATCCGAGAAGTCACCTGTTTTTAGTGGTGTAATTATATCTATAACGCTATTAATTGAAATACCTGTTAAACCGCCTTTAACCAAGTTTCCTGCTTTAAGCAAGTATTCCAAAGAGCCCAGTTTCGGCATCCTACCGTTTGCAACGCTGAAGGTTGTGTTGCCGTTAAGGGTTTTCATACATTGGTTGAAGTCGACGCCGTTGCAAGATAATGCGATATCACCTGTTAAATCGCCGTAAATTTGGTTCTGCAAATCAAATAATGCTATAGACAAATCGTTTGCGTCAATATCACGAGCTTTAAGTTTCAAGCCTGTATTGTTGTTTTTTAAGTTATAATTAAAGCTTCCGCCCAAGTTGCCGTTTGCAATATCAAATTTGAAATTATGAACATTGAAGACTTGTTTTTCATTCAAAGTCGCAGTAGCTTCAAAGTTTTCGGCTATGATGTTTCTAAGATGAATACTGTCAGCGTTCATTTTCATATTTTTGATAACTATAGACGCTAAATCAAATTCTTCAAGCGAATCAAAATTTTGTGAATTATCAACTTGAGAAAGTTTTATTAAATTTGTAATGTGGTTTAAGTCTAAGAGTTTTGTGTTGAGAACAGCTTTTTCAACATAATATGGTGGAGTTAATTTGTTTTTCAATACCGCTTGAATCTTAACGTCATTACCTAAAACTTCACCGATAGAATAAATGTCAATTGTTTTATCTTTGAACAAAAATGTAATATTTTTCATCGTAGTATCTAAAAACGGAATGTTTGTTTCAAAGATGTGGAAGTTTCCTAAAAGCTTTGGTGCGGTAGCTTTACCGTTGATTTTTAAATCAGAAGTGAATTGACCTTGTTTAATATTAGGTTTTCTGAATATAATGTTAAAAATTCTTGCATCGGTAGGGTTGTGGGTTTTTATTATTAAATCTTTAAACCCTAAATCGTCTTTTAAAATATCTATTTCACCACGAGATTTAAGCATGTTTAATCTTGTTTCGCGACCACTTTGTGAAGAAATGATTTTGTCATAAGAAAATTCTCTGATTTTTAAGATTTTTTGGTTTTGAACTTTGGTATCCAAATTTAAAACAATTGCGTTTTCAATATCACCGACAGTCGCGCCAAGGTGATAAATGCTTGAATCTTTCGACATGTTAATATTCGTTTTTAAGTCAAAATCATTTAAAACGCCTTTTGCTCTTGCTGAATAAACAATGTCACCTTTTACTTTTACAGGATAAATTTGATTTTTGTTAATGTATTTATCTATAAAATCTTGGCGTGGCTTAGAATTAAAGTATAAATTGAAATTTTGTTTGTTAAACAAATCATAAACTTCGCCATCAGCAAGAATTGGCATATTATCAGCAAGAAGATTAATTTTGTTTAATTTTAATCCATTATTGCGCATGATAAGGCTACCATTGATTATTTTTACAGGAAGCTCAAGTGGCGTGTACACAAAAGACAAACCGCCCAAATCAGTATACGCGTTGATTCGGTTATGATTGATTTTGGCATTAAGATTGATTTTTTTGCCTTCATTAAATTTAACTTTGTTTAACGCGTCTTTTATGTCTTTCGGTATGATTGAATACCCTGAAAGAGAGTTAATGCAAGATAAGTCAAACGCTTTTAAACCCAGAACCCCGTTTATATGTGGGTTGCCTGTTACATTATTAACATCAAGATTAACATTGAATTGGCTGTCGGCAAGACTGCCATGGATGTTTGAAATTTTCAATTTGTCGTTATTTAAAGTAACAGTGCCGTTTGAAACTTTGAGTTTATTATTTGGCGCAACGCCAAGAATTTTTGCAACAAAATTGACTTTGTCCAATTCAATCGGGTCAAGCTTGCCTTTATATTTGGCGGTAACATTTACAAAAATATTACCGATATCATTTTGCAAATCACTTTTTTTAGGTGTTAAATCGTTAAGATTTAATTTTGGAATACTAATATTAGCATCAACAAAATTGTTTTTAACAGAGGCTTTTGCGCTCAATGCAGACTCGCCGATAAATGAACTAACATCAGCAGAAGCATTTTGTCCGTCAAAATTTAAAATGCCTTTCGTATTTCTAAGTTCCATTCCTTGAACAGCAAACTTATTGCCAAGTAATTTTATTTGACCTTTTGTAAAGAAATTTTTGTTAAATGCTAAGTCTTCAATATCTTTAACAGCACCATAAACTTTCAACTGTAAATCAATCAAACCTTCCATTGCATCCAATTTCGGCAACATTGCTTTAACATCATCAATCATTGTCGCAGTTTGAATTGCTTTAAATAAATATGCGATTTCCTGATTTTTTGTATTAACGTCAAAATCAAATTTGCCATACAGGTTGCAAGTTCCGTTTATAGAAATGTCTTTACCGTTAACTAAGCCTTTTTTAGTGATGAATGTTGCATTTTCATCATCAAATTTTAAAGTTGCTTCTGCGTCGGTTAAAACTAAATTAGGGATTTCATTGAAAAACGTTTTTACGTTTCTAAAATTCAAATCTCCCCAAACGTGTGGATTTTTGCGGTTTCCTTTTACGTAGATATCAATATTACCAAGACCTTTTACATCCATAATAGGAACAGGACCGATAATGAAGTTTAAAATTTCGTGTATTGGAAGAATTTTTTCTTCTGCGGTTGCTAAATTAACATTTTTCGTACTCCAAATGTGCATGTCGGCGTATTTTACGTTATATAATTCAACTCCGCCTTTTACCCAAACTCTTTCTGCACCGCCAGCCGGAACAAAAACATCAAAATTGATATATCTGCCTGTGAAATTAAGTTTAACGGTTGCACCTTTAGCATTAGGAATAGGTTTTGTTAATATTCCATTATCTATAAATACATCACCGATTATATCAGGTTCAAAAATGTCACCTTTAATTGAAAAATTTCCGATAACGTCACCAAAAAATTTGTATTTTTTTAGTTTGTAAACATTAAATTCTTCAACAATAATTGGGGGAAGAAGGTTTACAATATCTTCTACTTTGGATTTATCAAGCTGTACATTTAAATTTATTGCGGATAAAGATTTATCCAAGTAATTTGAAAAAGAGCCGTTTAATATTGCGTGAATGTTTTTTGAATTAATATTAACAGAGTTGAAATTAATAATTTTACTTGTTATGTTAAAATCGGCATCAATGTTTAATAATTCTGGATAAATCATTGATTTTGCACTATCTTTCATAACGATTGCACAATTTTTAAGCTCTGCATTTAGTTTATGTTTATCAACAAAAATGTTAATAATACCCTTTGTTTCAATTAAATCATTAGGTAAATATTGTCTTAAAAAATCGCCAATTGGTTCTAAATCAAGGTTTTGAATTTTAATATCTACAACACTTTTGTTAATATCATTATTTTTAGGCAAATACAGGCTGATATCAGCGTTAGAAATTTTATCGTTAATATTAAATTTAGTATCCGCATTAACTTTTAAATAACGGCGATTTTTCTTGAAGAAAACATTTTTTCCGCTGTAAATAATCGGTTTTTTTGTTTCCTTATGTGCAAGAATAATAGAAAATTCGTTGATTTTTAAAATGTTGCATTTGATTTTAGATTTGTCTAAATTTTTAAAAAAATCTTTGTCAAGTTCAATATCTTTATCAATATTGACTTTTAGAAATAAATTGTCTGCGCTAATGCTGTTAATATGCACTCGGCCACTCAAAAGCGGCAAAAGTCTTAAATCAATTTTAAAGTTATCAATTGTTGAAATATTTTGAGTACTTTTATCTTCAATCGAAATTCTTTGTGCGTTGAATTGTGCTTTTGGTAAAATATTTAATCTTAATTTTGGGTTAAGAATTTCTACGTTATAGTTGCTGTTTATGCTTATATTTTCGCACACAACAGGGAGTGCCTTCGTAAAAATTACGGGAACTCCTCCTATCCAAAATGCGTAGACTCCGAGAATCAGTATTATATATTTATTGAAAATTTGTTTCATTTGAATAAGAATATAATAGCAATAAATTAAGGAGTTTACAACAGTATAGTTGGTTGAAATTATCAAGTAGCAAAAAATATTTTTATGGGTTTTAATAGTAATATGGATATAAGTTTTAAAGGGTTTCAAAACACAGCAATTACTAAAGTAGCAGGACAAAGCTCAAGTGGGCTTATCAAGATGAAAGCATATAGATTTGCGACTTATTTAACAAATGATGCTAATGGTACGCATTTTGATGATTTCTACAAAGCTCTTGATAAAACAGAACAGGCATCTGTTTGGAAATATGTTCCAAAAGGTTTTCAAGAAAATCAATTAATTTTTGACGTTTCAAAATTTGAATTAGACGATAGAGATATCCAGCCTAAAACAAATTTCATGTTGAATGGTCAAGACTTACCGTTAGATAATGATAAAATACTGCCTGTATTTTCATTTCTTGCAAAAGCAATTAAATTTGTAACAAACAATTCGTACAATCAAGAGCAAGTAAAATACGCCCAAGAAATTGGTGATATAGTTCAAGAATCCGTAGTTGATTACATCGGCTAATTATAAATGCTTTTCAATATTTGTGATTATAGTGCTTTTTGGCATTAAACCAACCATGCGTTCAACGACTTCGCCATCTTTGAATACTAAAAGGGTTGGAAGTCCGCTAACTTGATATTTTTTTGCCATTTCAATGTTTTCATCAGTATCAATTTTGGTGAACTTGACTTTTGTTTCTAAATCGCGTTCAACTTCTTCTAAAATTGGACCTAGTTTTCTGCAAGGTCCGCACCAGTTTGCAAAAAAGTCCACAACAGTAATGCCGTCGTTATTTACAACTTCCATATCAAAAATGTCTGTATTAATTTCTTGAACCATAATTTGCCTCTCTTTAGTAGTTAATAACACCCTTTTGTAATTCCATATTACCACATATAATATATTCATGCTATTATACTGTTAGGGAGAAATAAAAGGGTTTAAAAATGCCGAGAAAAAAAGAAATAGAAATAGTTTTAGATACTGAAACCACAGGTCTTGATTACACTAGAGAAAGAATTATTGAATTTGCAGCGGTAAGATTAGAAAATGGAAAAATTAAAGATGAATTTCAGACTTTAATCAATCCGCATCAACATATTAGAAAATCAAGCATTGCAGTCCATGGAATTACACAAGATATGGTTGAAGATGCACCAAGTGAAGAAGAAGCTTTACCTAAGATTTTGGAATTTATCGGTGATTACCCTATAGTGGCTCATAATGTAATTTTTGATTATTCATTTTTGAATGAAGCAAAACTAAGAGTTTTCGGTGAAAAATTAGAAAATCCGAGAATTGATTCACAAGTTATGTTTAAAGAAATTGCACCTGATTTGGAATCACACGGACTGGAAGCTTTGACAAAAAGATTTAATGTAGAGTTAAACAATCATCATAGAGCTATGGCTGATACGATGGGTTTAGCTTTAGCTTATCCGAAGCTTAAAAAATTATATTTGCAAAGACTTGATTGGCAGAAAAAACAACTTCAAAATGTTGATTATTTGTTCGACAGATATTTAAGAATACAACAAAGTATCGCAACTATGCAATCAGAATTACAAGATTTAAAATCAGTTTTCAAATTGTATTTTGAACTAGGCGGAGAACCTTTAGTTGCAGAAACCGGTGAAATGATGATTTATCAATCAAAACAATCTTTTGGCTATAATTTAGCTGATATAAAAGATGTTTTAGAAGATGTTGGCGCATTAGAAAAAGCCGTAAAAGTTAATAACGGTTTTATTGATAGACTTTGTAACGGTTTGAGCTTGTCAGACGAATACAAAGACATTATTCACGAAGCGCGTCAGGAACTTTCAGAAACTCGTAATATTCAAGTGATTAAGCCATGCAAACAATAAATAAAAAAGATATTCCACAAGAACTTGTTGTTGAGATTGAAAAGGTTTCAAATTTAGGGTTTGGAATCGCAAAAGTTGATGGGTATGTAATTTTTGTAGAAGGTGTTTGCCCAAAGGATAAAGTTAAAATCAGACTTGGTAAAAAGAATAAAAATTATGCGAACGCCAAAGTTATTGAAATAATAGAGCCTTCGCCTTATCGTGTAGAGCCATTTTGTCCTATGCAGAAAGTATGTGGTGCTTGTCAGTTGCAATTTGTAGATTATGATTATCAATTAGAAATCAAAAAACAGATTGTTGAAGATGCGATTCATTCTATTTGCGGAAATCAAATTGATGTTCGCCCAACAATTGCAAGTCCTAAAAATCGTGAATACAGACATAAAATCCAATATCCTGTTTCTGAAACAAAAAATTCTAAGAGAATTTTGGCAGGTTATTATAAACCGGCTTCTCATGAGCTTGTAAATATAAAATACTGTCCAATTCAGCCTGCTTATTGCGATAAAATTGTTGATTTTATCCGTGATGCTGCGCAAGATTGTGGGATTTCAGGCTACAACGAAAAGAAACATTCAGGAGATTTAAGGCATATTGTTATAAGAACTTCTGAATACAATCAAAAAAGCTTGGTTATTTTAGTTGTAAATTCGACTAAGACTTTTGATAAATTGAAGAAACTTGCAAGTCGAATTTTTACGGAACTTCCTAATATTGTAGGCGTTGGTGTAAATTTTAATTCTAAAAAAACTAATTTGATTTTAGGTGAAAATACTGAAATTTTAGAAGGTGAAGAATTTATTGAAGAGAAATTATGTGACAAGATTTTTAAAGTTGGCGCGAAAACATTTTTTCAAGTAAATCCATCTACAGCTAATAATATTTTTAATTACGTAAAAGACTATGTAAAAACAAATTTTGACTCACCTTTAATTTTAGATGCGTACGCAGGAATTACTGCTTTTGGAATTTGCTTATCTGATATTGCAAAAAAAGCAGTAAGTGTTGAAGAAGTTAAAGAGTCTGTTGTTTTAGCGGATAAAATAATCAAAGAAAACGGGATTAAAAACGTAGAATTACATAATATGGACGCTTCAAAATTCTTTGAAAAAGAATTAAATACAAAAGGACGAAAATTTGATGTAACGGTTCTTGATCCACCAAGAAAAGGTTGCACGGAAGAAAGCTTGAATTATGCAATGAAGCTTACTAAAGATACTATTATTTATGTGAGCTGTAATCCTGCAACTTTGGCAAGAGATTTGAAATATTTAATAGCAAAAGGTTGTAAAGTCGAATATATTCAACCTTTTGATATGTTTCCGCATACTTATCACGTGGAAAGTGTAGCAATTATAAAAATATAAAACGTCAAATTTGAATTGCACGCTCTTAAAATATGTGCTAAAATACGATTATGGAAATTGATTATAAATTATTAATGGAAACAGCAAAAGAAGCTGCTAAAAAATCTTATTCACCATTTTCAAAATTCGCTGTTGGTGCAGGTGTTTTAACTGCAAATGGAAAAGTTTACGGCGGTTGTAACGTGGAAAATTCTTCATTCGGTATGACAATTTGCGCAGAAAGATGTGCAATTTTTAAGGCTGTATCTGACGGAGAAAGAGAAATTCTTGCCGTTGCAATATATTCTCCAAATGAGGATGATTGTTATCCTTGTGGTGCTTGCAGACAAGTAATGTATGAATTTCAAGGCGAAAAAGAAATTGAAATTATAACCGAAGAAAAAGGTGAGTTGAATGTTAAAAAAATGAGCGATTTTCTTCCTTACGGTTTCAAAATCCAAGGTAATTAATCGCAAAAATTAACTATCATGTATATAGTAGAACTTTTTATAAAATGGCTTAATAAAAATAAGCGAGGAGATGGGGCGAACCCCAATAATATTTATGCGGCAAAAGATATTGCAAAGCCTGAAGAAGATGAGGCTTTAACTTGCAATCATAATTTCATGCCGGTAGATAGTACAGGTACTGTTTTGGCTTGTACAAAATGCGGTTTTGTAGTAAAAGAGAGAAAGGGACAAGCAGGTTAAGGCTGTTTGTTATTCCAATTAAAAGGATAAATCAATATATGACGAAATTTTTAGATTTTATATCATCAAAAACATTTAGAAATGTAATGTGTTTTATTGTATTTACGTTTTTGATGACGGTTACAATATCTTCTCAAAACTACTTTTTCCAAAAAGTAATTGAAAACGGTATCAGTAAAAGAGATATCGTTGCGCAAAAAGATATTAAGGTTATTGATACAAAGAAAACCGAACAGCACAAAAAAGAAGTTGCGCAGAATGTTGAACCGATTTTGACACAGGCAGAAGACGAATTTATTACAACAAGTCTTTTGACTTTGCAAAATTCTGTTAAAAAAATCAGAGAAAAAAATGTATCGGAAGACGTTAAAAAAGACGAATTAAACGTTTTGTTTGATGAATCTGGCAAAAAAGGTTTGATTGAATTCCTTTTAAAAGCGAATGACGATGATTTACAATCTGTTTTTGATAAATCTAAAATTACTTTGACTTCTGTTCTTAATGTCGGAATCTCAGCAAAAGATTTTGATAATAATAATGTAACAGCAATAATCAAACGCAACTTGCCAAACAATGTTCCACGCTATCAAGGAACTCTGATTGCAGGAATTTTGAATCAAATCATTGTACCAAACCTTGTAGTTGATGAGTTTGCAACGGAAATCGCCAAGAAGAATGCGCAAAACGCAGTAAAACCTTATGAAGTTGTTTTCAAAAAAGGTCAAAAAATTGTGTTTGAAGGCGAACCTGTAACGAAGCTTAAGCGTGATGCTTTAAGAGCTGCAGGTTATAATGTTTTAGAAGTTAATTATGGCGGAATTATTGGATTTTATATTTTAATAGCGTTTTTCACTTTTGTATTTTTGCAATATGAAAAGAATTTTGAAAAACAATATTTTAATGCAAAATACATGCTTATAATGTCGTCGTTTACATTGTTTACGGCTTTAGTTTCAGCAGTATTGCCAACAGGATTTTCACCTTATATAATTCCAATACCTGCATATACAATTTTGCTTTCAATTTTTACAACGCCGAGAAACGCATTTTTTGCATCAACAATTTTACTTGCCTTGATTTCAATTGGGATGCACTGGAATATTGAAGTTGTTGTTTCGTTTATGCTTTTGAATACGGTTGTTATGACCGCCGTTTCAAAACTAAAATTCTCAAAACGTTCGGATTTGTTGATTACAAGCGCAAAGATTTCTTTGGCGGGCGTTTTGATTGTTGGTGGAATTTATTTCTTGGAAAAATATATGATGGATATTGATAACATGTTGATTTTCCAAGATTTAGGATATATTGTAATCAACTGTTTTGTAATAAGTGGTATTATTTTGCTTGGTATTTTACCGATTATTGAAAACGTGTTCAGAGTAATGACACCTTACGGATTGGCAGAACTTGCAGATCATAACCAACCGTTACTTAGAAAACTTATGAACGATGCTCCCGGAACATTCAATCACAGTTTAACAGTTTCTCATTTATGTGAAAATGCAGCAGAAGCAATTGGTGCGAATCCAGTTTTAGCAAGAGTCGGGGCGATGTATCATGATATTGGAAAACTTTTAAGACCGATGTTTTTCGTAGAAAACCAATCATTCTACGGTATTGAAAACCCTCACAAATCTTGCACTCCAAGATTTAGTAAAATGCTTATCACAGCGCACCCTAAGGATGGTGTAGAATTAGCAAAAGATGCACATCTTCCGCAAATAATCAATAACTTTATTTTACAACACCATGGCACAAGCCTTGTAAGTTATTTCTATAATGAAGCATTAAAAGAAGAAGGTGCGGAAAACGTTAATGAAGAACAATTCCGTTATCCGGGTCCAAAACCAAACATGAAAGAAACTGCAATTCTTATGATTGCGGATGCTGTCGAATCAGCTGTTCGTGCAGCTAAAAATCCTTCAAATGAGGAAATTGATGCAATTATTGATAAAATTATTAAGGAAAGACTCAATGATGGTCAGCTTTCAGATTCACCGCTTACTTTGAAGGATTTGAAAACTATTGCAGAAACTTTCTCAAGAATGCTAAGAGGTATGCATCACAAGAGAATTAAATATCATAATGATTTGGTTCAAGAATTGGATAAAAGTAACAAATTAAGCCACGATATTGTAAAACCTGCAATGCCTGCTTTAGATAAAGATTTGGACGCCAAATTAAAAGAATTGGAAAAGAAAAAGAATGACAACAATTAATATTTTTACTGAAAATATTTTTGACGGCTGGAAACCTGATGAAAAAGATATAATTGAAAAAACTCGCAAATTGTTGGAATTCTATATTTCAGAACTTAAAGAAAAAAGCTGCTTAAATAATCGCGAATATTCTACAATTACTCTTGATATCGTGTTATGTGATTCCGAAAAAACGCACGAATACAATAGAGATTATAGAAACAAATATTATCCGGCGGACATTATTACTTTTGCAATTTTTGCAGACGACGAAAACAGTTTTATTTTTGATGGCGAAATCAATTTAGGCGAAATCGTAATCGCTTTAGATAAAGTAATCGAAGGCGTTAATCGTGATATTAGTCATTCAAAAAATAAAGAACAAGAATTATTTTTCTTGATTAGTCACGGTCTAATGCATCTTTTAGGGTTTGACCATCAGAGTGAAGAAGAATATAATTTTGTTATAGCGGAACAGCGCAGGGCTTTGGAGAGTATTGAGTATGACAAAATTTAAAGCACAAGGATTTAATAATACGTTTAAGAATGCAAGAAAAGGATTTAGACTCGTATTAAAAAGCGAAATGAATATAAGAATTCATGTGGCAATAGCTACGTTTGTCGTATTTATGGCGTTGTTTCTTAAGTTTTCTGCTGTAGAATTTTGTTTGCTTTTATTTGTAATCGGGCTTGTGATTGTGGCTGAAATGCTTAATACAGCGATAGAATTTACACTGGATTCAATTTATCACAACAGATATTCAAGAATGGTTGGAATGGCAAAAGATATTTCCGCAGGTGCAGTTATGTTCGCATCTTTTATCAGTGTGCTTGTTGGACTTGTTTTGTTTGGTAATAAATTATTCTTTTAATAAAAATTAGCATATACAAAAAGAAAAACCCTTCGAAAATGAAGGGTTTGGAATCTTGTTTAATAATTCCTCATGTGTAGAAGGTTAGTGTGTAGGTTGTATGAAAGGTTTGTGTTATGTGTTTCGTGTTTATTTAATGTTTGTCGATTTTCTTTTTTGTTTTCGACTTACATATATATAAAGTATATTTCTTTTCAAGAATTGCGCTATACCTTATATATTGTTACAAAACTTAATGTTTAATTTTAAATTGTTACAATTATTTACCCGAAAAGCCTCATGTTTATTTTATGATAGAGAAGTACGAAATATAAGGAGGAAAGATGGAAGGTTTAATGAGCTTGATACATTCGCACGCGATTCCTGTATCAGCAGCTATACTTCTAGTCGCTTATGTGTTTATTGCGACAGAAAAAATACCTAAAGTTACGGTTGCTCTTTTAGGCGCAGCTTTGACTTTGATTTTAGGACTTTTAGGTCAAGACAAATTAGTAAACGGCGAATTCGATTTAGGTTATTTTATTAATTTTGTTGATTTTAACGTAATATTCTTACTTGTTTCAATGATGATTATTGTATCAATTGCAACAAGAAGCGGTATGTTTAACTGGATTGCCAACGAAATGTTGAAAATGACAAAAGGTAAACCAAAATTAATTTTAATTTCTTTGGCATTCTTTACAGCTATCGTTTCAGCATTCTTGGATAACGTTACAACAGTTATTTTGATTATGCCTGTAACTTTTGTTATTGCAAAAGAATTGGATATCAACCCAATTCCATTTTTAATTACAGAAATTTTAGCATCAAACATTGGTGGTACAGCAACTTTAATCGGCGATCCGCCAAATATTATTATCGGCAGTGCAGCTGGTCTTTCTTTTATGGCATTCATAAAAGAATTGACAGGTATTGTACTTGCAATTTTGATTGTTAATGTTGGAATTTTAGCATTCATCTTTAGAAAACAACTTGTTGCTTCTCAAGAAAAAATGGACAAAGTTGCTAAGTTAGATAATTCAAAAACTATTACGGACAAAGCTCTAATGCTTCGTTCTGGTATCGTGTTATTACTTGTAATCATCGGCTTTATGTTACACGATATTACACACATCCAAACTTGTGTAACAGCTATGGCCGGTGCAGCATTCTTGTTATTATTTGAAAAACCGCAAAAAATCTTCAATGAAGTTGAATGGAATACAATCTTTTTCTTTATTGGTTTGTTCATTATTATCGGTGGTTTGGAACACGCTGGCGGTATCAAATTAATGTCTGAATGGTTGCTTAATGTAACTCATGGTTCACAAAAAGCAACTGCAATGATTATTCTTTGGGCTTCAGGTATTTTATCAGGTATCATTGATAATATTCCTTATACAGCTACAATGTCACCATTGTTAGTTGAAGTTCAAAAGGTTATGGGTGGCGATTACACATTCCCACTTTGGTGGTGCTTATCTTTAGGCGCTTGTTTAGGTGGAAACATGACAATCATTGGTGCGGCAGCAAACGTTATTGTATCAGAAACTGCAGCTTCAACAGGACATCCGATTAAATTTATGTACTTCTTAAAATATGGTGTTTTAGTAACATTAACATCATTGATTATGAGTACAGCTTATATTTGGTTGAGATTTTTAACCTAGTTTGAGTATTATTGAACAAAAAATGGCGTTTTGTTATTAACAAAACGCCATTTTTATTTTAAATATATTTTTAAGCTTTTATTATTTCCCAAGCTTGACGAGGGCAAACGCCAGAACATATTCCGCAGCCAATACATTTATTATCTTGTGCAACATACGTTTTATCATTTTTAATAATTGCTTTTTGCGGACAATTATTTAGACACAAGTCACACCCAACACATTTTTCAGCATTCCAAACGGGCGTTCTTAATCTTGCGTTTGCGCTTTCTGCTAAGCCGAAAACTTCTCCGTTATCTTCTACTAAATCTCCAAATAAGCCTTCTTTGAACCATTCTGCATCTTTGAATTCTTTTACTGAAATTTTCTTTTCTTTTAATTCTTTCGGTAATGGAATAATTTTTGACCAATTAGAAAAATCGAGTAATTCGTCTTTTAATTCCGGTTGTTCAATGGCGTTCAAAAAGTCCTCCATGCCGGATTTTAGAAAATCTTTGTCAAATTTATCGAGTTTTACTTGTTCAACGCATTTCGCTAAACCTTCAACTTTCCCTCGAACATAAACAGTTCCGCCAACCATACCGACACAAGAACGATTGCCGAGAATTGACGGTAAATTTTCGCAGTCATAACCGCAAATTACAGCAATTCCGCCGCCCATGAATTCGAAACTAAAAGAACCTGTATTTTTTAGTACCCAAAATTGTGGTGGTTCAAATTTTGGGTCATGTTTCATTAATGCGCCGGAACGTGTTCCAACTCTACCGCCAACATAGATTTTACCGCCTGCTGCACAATGTGAAGCTGTATCTCCACCATCACCTTTAACAATGATTTCTGCACCAGAATTCAACCAGCCGATATCTGCAGGGGCAGAACCTTCAACAATTATTTGTGTTCCATCC
Source organism: uncultured Candidatus Melainabacteria bacterium (assembly GCA_934747325.1). Taxonomy (GTDB): domain Bacteria; phylum Cyanobacteriota; class Vampirovibrionia; order Gastranaerophilales; family Gastranaerophilaceae; genus CAG-196. Next base: position 16,883 of record CAKVGW010000009.1, read on the forward strand.
ATGCCCATAGCACCGACTCTTTGTCCGGGGTTAGTTATATGGAAAGTTAAATTGTTGTTTACAGAATGTTTGCAACCTCCACCGATATCATGTTGTCCGCAAGCCTCGATTTCAAACTCACAAACACCTTCTTCAATTTTTTTGTAAATCGTTTGAAGAAGTTCTTGTGTTGACATTCTTGTATTATTTTTTAATGATTTTATTTTGCAAATTGTCATGATTTTTCCTTGCTCTAACAACTATACTGAATATCCAGTCTTCGTGAAATGTGCTTATCTACCGTAATTAAGGCATCTGAACGTCCGACAGGTAAAGTTGAACAGCCGACAGGTGCCATAAGCTTCTTAAGTTCGATATCTGTCGCTAGGATGTAATTAACAAGATTTTGAGCAACTTTATCAACATCCAACCTTTTAACCAAGCATTCTTGTTGTGCTGCAATCCCAGCAGGACAAAGTCCTGTGTTACAAGCGTTGCATTTTCCTGTGTCATTTCCTACACAACCTGCTATTTCCATAAGCATTCTGCCTGTAAATACTCCGTTTGCGCCAAGGCAAATAAGTTTAAATGCGTCCGCAGCGAAGCTTCCTGTTTGCCCTAAACCTCCACCAGCAAACAGTGGAATTTCACCTTGTCTGCCTTGATGAACAGCCGCTAAATAACAATCTCTCAATTTAGATGTTATCGGATGTCCTGTATGGTTTAGAGAAATCTCGTGTGCTGCACCCGTTCCGGCTGCTAAACCGTCAAGGAAGAATCCGCCGACAATGTTATATGGGTCGCGAAGTAAGTTATTATAAACTGAAACGCTTGTAACAGATGCTGCAACTTTAATCGCAACAGGTACTTTAAAATTAAACGCAGCATTCATAGACAAAAACATTTTTTGAACGCTTTCTTCTATCGAATATAAGCCTTGATGTGTAGGTGGTGAAAGCAAATCTGCTTTTGGAACACCCCTGATTTCTTGAACATATTTTGCGACTTTGCTCGCAAGCAAAAGTCCGCCATCTCCGGGTTTTGCACCTTGACCGATTTTGATTAGAATTCCTGCCGGATCTTCTGTCATTTCAGGTAAAGATTTAATAATTCTATTCCAACCGAAGTGACCTGATGCGATTTGCAAAATCATGTATTTTACATATCTGGATTTCAATAGTTTAGTCGGAATTCCGCCTTCTCCCGTACACATACGGATTGGAATTCCCATAACTTCATTTAAGTAAGCAGTTGCAATTGCCATAGCTTCCCACATACGCCAAGAAACCGCGCCAATTGACATATCACCGAAAATAATAGGATAAATCCATCTGTTAGGCGGAAGTGGAGCTGTTTCAATGATTTTTCCGTCTTTAACGTCAAAATTCAATTTGTCAGCTTTCAAAACTCGTCCGAACGGCGTTTTTAATTCGAATGTATGCCTTTGAGCATCCAAAGACGGATCGGTCATTTGCGAAATTCTGCCGATTTTTATTTTGTCTAAAGTTCGACCTTCCGTGTTTAAATTAGAACGGCCGCCTTTTTTAAACGAGTCAGCTTTTTGAGCTCTATAGGCTACTGAATATTTGTCGTCTTTGTTTCGAACTGCTTTTATTGCGCCGTTCGGGCAAACATTCGCGCACATTCCGCAACCGTGGCAATAGTTATCCAAAGAAACTCGTTGCTTGATTACTAAAACTTTTTCGGCTTTTGATTTTGCCATAATTGAGTTTGTTTTTCTTGTTTCAACCGCAGGAGTAATTGCATTAAAAGAGCATGCGGCCGTACATTTTCCGCAGCCTATACATTTTTCTTCATCATATTCAATTATCCAAGGTAAATCATTTTTATGAAGTTCGTTAATTTTTACTGCTGCCATCTTTCCACCGTTAAATCATCTCTAACTATTACTGTTTCATGCTCATTTGGATAAATATCTTTTGAAATATCCCTATTTGGCATTAAATCGTTTATTCCGACAACTTCTGAAGTCATAATTACCGTATCTTTATCGCGTCCGATTACAACAGGGCGAAGCTTTTTAGAGTCGCAAACACAAAGAAGTTCTTTGTTTGGAGTTACCGCAAGAAGCGTGTTTGGACCATTAATTTCCAAATGCGATAATGACGCTTTTATTCTTAATAATATTTCTTTATCTTGGCGTTTAATTATTTCATCATACTCTAAAGGTGTAATTGTGTGTTTAAAGTATTGAAGCGGCCAACCGAGAATTTTATTTATGTAATGCAAAGTGTATAAAAGACATTGTGAATCGGATTCAAAGCCCATATAACCTTTGTAAAGTTTTTGTTGATAATACTTATTTTTTTCGTAGAAAGTATTTTCGCCATTAACTAAGCCTGTATAGCCTTCTAAGAAAAACGGATGGGCTGCGTAGCGCACAATATCATAATTTGTATTTTGTCTGCATTGTGCGGTAATTATGCTGGAAGTTAAATCCTTATTACCTTCCCACAAATCAAAATATGTTCCGATATCACGAGGACTGCCAATTTCTTTTAAAGTTAAAGTATCAGGCCAAAAAGAATAAATGTAGCCTGAATTGTCTTGTTCTAAAGCTTTTCTAAGTCTTATTGCCGTATCAATAAGTAACTCTTCTTTTTCTTCTTTCGTTGCATGTTTATAACTTTTTGGATATTGAACAACTTCAAATATATAATTTGGCGTTGCTTCAATTTTTAAGCCTTTTTTGTTATTGATATTCGGCGACCATTGCATAACTCGAGAAAAACCTATTTCACGCAGAATGTCTTCTGCAAGTCTTGTTCCTTCAACGGTTGCAGCCATTGAAAGAAGCGGTAAATCTTTGTAGTTTTCAAATAGTCCGCCCATATCCTGCATAATGAATGCAAAACCCGAGTCGTCATGTCCCTCTTGTTGGCTTCGCATCAGCTTTAGTGCCAAAGAAGGGTGTAATTTATTTTTTGATTTTATTGCGCCAATTCTACACATTTAATTTTGAAATCCCTTTTAAATATATAGTTTAAATTCTACAGTTTTTTTTAATTAGCGTCAAGCTTTTAACTAAATTTTAAACGAATAATTATCTTTGTTTTATAATCAATAAAGAGGAGAAAGTTATGAAAACAGCACAAGTATTTCAAGATAAAATTGTTGTAAAAGAAATGAATGATGAAATCTTAAACGGTCGTAAAGGTGCGATTGTAAAAGTTTTAGGATGCGGACTTTGTGGTTCTGATATTGTAAAATTTAAGCATAAAATTGTTCATGATGGTGCTGTTTTAGGTCATGAAATTGTTGCGCAAATAGTAGAAATAAATTCTTCTACAACTTTTAAAATTGGTGATAAAATTGTAACTTCTCATCATATACCTTGTGGAAAATGTAATTATTGCAAACACGGTAATGTTTCAATGTGTGAACACTTTAAGAAAACAAATATTTTCCCCGGAGGTTTTAGCGAACTTGTTTATGTTTCGGAAGAGCATCTCCAAAATGTTGCTTACATAGTTCCTGACAATATGTCCAATGAAGAAATTTCTTTTTATGAACCTTTAGGCTGTTGTGTGCGTGCAATTAAACGTTGTAATCTCCAAGAAGGCGATACTGCGCTTGTCGTAGGTCTTGGCTCTATCGGTTTGCTGATGGGAGAAGGCTTAAAAGCGATGGGCTACAAAGTCTACGGATGTGATTTGATTCCTGAAAGAATTGAACTTGCTAAAAAAATGGGAATTGAACCATTTGATTTTAATGGTGAAGTTGATGCAGTATTTATGACGTCAGGTGCAGATAAAGCAATAGATACTGCATTTAAGGCTGTTCGAATGGGTGGAAAAATCCTTGTATTTTCAAGTACACCTTTGAGCAACGGTTATCCTAATAACGAAATTTATTACAAAGAATTAACCGTAATGGGAAGTTATTCACCATCGCCTGCGGATTTGAAAGATTCATATACACTTTTAACTACGGGTAAAGTAAATGTGAAAAATCTTACGACAGTTTATCCGCTTGATAAAATTCAACAAGCGTTTGATGATACCGTTGCAAATAAGATTTTTAAGGCTTATATAAAAATTTCAGAATAAATTTTTTACAAATCTTCGTCAATATTAACTTTTTTGCGCCTGAATTTTTTTACTTCTTTTTCGTCGCAACCCAAAACTTCATTCAAATGATTAATCAATTCTTCTGAATGGTAGCACATTGCGTGTTCCGTTTTGTGGTGAATATCAACAAGATGGTAGTGCATTGCCATTTCAACCTGAATAAGTGCGATGTTATAATCATACAAACTCTCTATATAATCAGAAATTCCGTCAATATAATCCTTTCTTGCATCTTGTAACGCTGTATAATCCAGTCTGCCTGTTTTATACAAATTTTCTGCCATAGGATAAAAATCTAAAGCTTGTTTTGCTCGAACTTGTGTAGTTGGAATTGCACGCTCGGCTTTGTCGTAATTATTAAACGCTCTTTTTACTTCAAAAAACAAATCTTTTTTAAACAATGTAATTTCATTATCTGCTAGTTTAACTTGCGCATCCGCACCTTTAATGGAATGCTTTAACTCCATCAAATTTACAGACGAATTTAGATTTACGCCGACTTGAAAGCTATTGTTTGAAGCCTGATTTGTGTTATTGAAGCCATATCCTGCATTTGCGGAAAGTTCAGGGAAATAAGTTCTTTTAATGTAAATCAAAGATTGTTCCATCGCATTTTTTGTAGCGATTAATACTTGCAAATCAGGGCTGTTATCATAAGCCATTTGAACAGCTTTTTCTCTTGAAAATTTGAATTTATATTCTTCAAAACCTTGCGGTTCTTTTTTTGTATTTAAGGCGTAATCGTTATCAAAATTAAAAGTTTTTGTATTCTTTATTTTGTAATCAGGTTGAGAATCTAAATACATTGCATTATTTAAATCCACTTTTGCATTCAAATAATTGTTTTTAGCTTCCAAAAGCGCAACTTCTGCTTCATTTAAATTCATTTTAGCTGTGATTAAATCAGGGTTTCTATTTGTATATTTGATAATACTTTTATTTATTTCAACATTATCTTCTGCAATTTTTAGCAGAGCTTGAGCCTTCAAAAGCTTATAGTATTTTTCTTTTACATCAAAAAGAGTTGAACATAAACTGTCCATAAACTCGTATTCTGCGCCAAGTTTGTAGAATTCTTCCATGCGGATATTAGCAGTTGTTCTACCAAAATCCCAAACCATTTTGTTCACAGAAACTCCCACATTTGGAAGTTCTCTATAGTGATTATTATAATAAATACTGTTTGAATTGTTTTCGTTATGAAAACCGACACCGGCTCCGATTACGGGAAAATATTGAGATTTTGCAATTCCAACGTTACTTTTCGCAATATCTAAATAATATTTTTTACGTTTAATTTTAGGACTGTTGTGAAAAGCCGTTGCAACACAATCAAGCACAGATAATTCTGTTCCGTCTTTTATAATAACGGTTTTGAATAATTCATCATCTGCATGAGCAAAGGCTATGTTACAACCTGCGATTAGAAAAGCGCAAGTTAGGGCTAAAAATCTCTTTCCTTTCATATTTTAATTATACAATACTTGTCAAGTCGTAGATTTATATAGATAAAATTATTTATCGGTACTATTAATTTTTTTTAATTCTACCCTTACGGGAAAACACCTCACCCTAGCCCTGTCTTGGATTATTCGGGGTGTCGGCGGAGTAACGTCCGACCTCCACCTTACGGGCTTACGCCCTACCGAAAATCCGCTCTCCTTTAAGGAGAGGGAAGAACCACGTACATCTATTTAACGACTTTTACGTCATTTTGAGGTGCGATTAGCACCGAGAAATCCAGCCTTTTATAAACTGCTTTTTGTAATTTACACATATTGGTTTAGTGTTTAAAACTACTATATTTAAAGGATTGCAAAGCCACAAAAATGTAGTTTAATATACATAGGATAATAGTATAAAATCGGAGATAATTATGGATATATTTGCAGTAGTTGGGATGTTTTTAGGTATAACCTTCATTCTGACCGGTCAAGCAATGGAAGGCGGTAACATTGGACAGTTATTGCAAATTACGGCTGCATTTATTGTATTAGGTGGTACTTGCGGTGCTGTTGTGTTAAGTTTTCCGCCAAAAGTTTTACTTTCTGCCGTTAAAATCCTTAAAGATGTTTTTATGCCTCCAAAATCTGATTTTGAAGCACTTATTACCGAAATAGGAGGATTTGCGACAAAAGCAAGAAAAGAAGGTATCATTGCTTTGGAAAAAGAAGCTAATAATGCATCTGATTCTCTTTTAACTCTAGGTCTCGGTGCTGTTGCCGATGGTACTGACCCGACTCTTGTTAGAGAAATGATGGAAAACCAAATTGAACAATTAGAAAATTATGTTCATAACGCTGCAAAAGTTTTTGAATCTTTCGGTGGTTATTCTCCTACACTTGGTATCATTGGTGCCGTTCTTGGTTTGATTCAGGTTATGCAGAACTTGTCAGACCCGTCAAAACTTGGTGCCGGTATTGCGGTTGCGTTCGTTGCAACAATTTATGGTTTGTTCGCCGCAAACCTTGTTATGATTCCATTAGGAACAAGAATTAAATTTATTTATCAAGATGTGTTATTATATAAGAACATGATACTTGAGGGCGTTTTATCAATCCAAGCAGGCGAAAGCCCTGTTTTGATTGAAAGAAAATTGCGATCATTCGTTTTAGATGAAGGTAAGGGCAAGGAAGCTAATGGCTAGAAAAAAAAGACAAGAAGAGCCTGAAAATTTAGAGAGATGGTTGGTTTCTTACGGGGACTTCATCACGCTTTTATTCGCAACTTTTGTTGTTTTATATGCACTTGCGCAAGTAGACGTTTCTGACTTTGCAAAGCTTGAAGAGTCTTTAAAAAATGCGTTCAGTCAAAATACGCTTCTTGAAGGGCAACAATCTATAATGGATGGAAGCGATTCTATTTTTGATGAACAACAAATGGCAAATTCTTTTGTTCCAAGTCTTATGCTGGAATACATAAGCCCAAAATACGAAGAAACTTCATTTAATGAAATAGAAGAGTCTATAAAACAATTATCAGAGGCAGGCGAACTTGGCGGTATTTCTACAAAAATGACAGACAAAGGCTTGCTTATAACTTTTGATGATAAATATTTGTTTGCGCCTGCGTCTGCAAGCTTAGATGCTAACGCAAAAAAACTTTTGGACAAAGTCGGCGTTTTGATTTGCAAAAAATTTGTACTTCACTATATGAGAGTAGAGGGTCATACGGATAGCGATCCGATTAGAAGCATGCAATATCCTTCAAACTGGGAATTGTCTTCTGCTAGAGCATCATCAGTCGTAAGATATATGATTAGTCGCTTTAAGTTCTCGCCATCATTATTTTCTGCAATAGGTTATGCTGATACGCGCCCTGTAGAAAATGCAATTTCGCCAAAAGATCCTGCAAATAGAAGAGTTGAAATCTTGATTCTTAAAAACAAATACAAACGCGATTTTGAAACAAGAAATGACAATACTCTAAAATTAACTAAAGCGGAACAGGAAAGAATTCAAAAACAACGTCAAGCTGTGATTACGGCTGTTGAAGGCGATTCAATTTCACCTGCGGCAAGAAAACTTTTGGAAGATAACAGGCAAAAACTTATTTCTAAACAAAAGAGCGAGAAATTATCTAATAAAAATATGGAATTATACGTAAATCTTGATAAAGATGCGCCAAAAGCTGATAAAGATGATATCATGCCGGCAGTTGAAAAACGTGTTGTGAAATTAGATACGAATATCCCTGAGGATGAGGATTTCGGCTTATGATAACACATTCTGTCGGATTATCATTAGGGCCTTCTTCGTCTGTAGAAAGCGGAGTTGCGGTTAGAGAAATCGCAACAGGAAAATTAATTTATGTCGACAAATTGTTTTCAATGAGCGATGTTCAATTGTTTTTTGATAACTACACCTCTCTAAAAAATTCTATTATTTGCGTATCTCTACCGTGGGATAACACAATGATGGAAGGCAAGTGGAGAGTTTTATCCAAACCATATCAATTGATACACAAACACGAAGCAAATTTCTTGAACCGTGATAATTGGATGCAAAGATTTTCACCAAGAGGTGCTGATTTGTTGCAGAAACTAAAAGAAGACGGATGTGACGTTTCAAGATTTGAAGTTTATTTAACAAGACAAAAATTTAATCTTTATTCTAATTACAAAGAACGCTCATCTGCAGACTGCAAATTTTTACAATCTGCTTTAAAACTGGAATACGGATTTGATGAATTACCAACAAACATGATGCCTGTAGCACAGCTGGAAGCAATTGTAGGCGCGCTTTTAGCAGAAGAAAAACTAAAAAGTAATATTAAGAAGATTTTTGAATTCAGAAATTTAGATGTGATAAATAAGATTTAATACAAAAACCCCCGATATTATCGGGGGTATATTTTATGAACGGAAAGGATTTCTTATGCTGCGATAATTGTTGCACCATCAGGAATTCTATTATTCTTTAACTTTTTAGCAATTTCTTTTTCTATAACATCTGCACGATTGCCTCTTTCCAAGTAAGCTTCGCATTTTTCAGAACCTTTTTTATGCCATTTTCCATCAATATAAATGCTGTCAACTTTTCCATCAACAATCTTAACTGGGTGCTTCAGATCTTTTATTGTGAATTCATGAACTTTATATCCGTCAGGTAATTTTCTATCTTTCAAGAAATCTTTACCAATAATAGAATCTACATTATTTCCACTTTCACGAGCAGTTCTAACATAAGCTAATACTGCATCATCATCTGCTTTAAATTCTTTAAGTGTTGTCAATTCATTGATTGTGATATTATCCTTAGGCGCTCCGTGTGTTGAAATTTGTTTTCTTGTAATCTTAGCTGTACTATCGCCCATTTTTGTAGTGTACGTAAAGTTACTTAAGTTAGTTTCTTTGCTACCAATTTCCGCAAAATCACCTTGCAATATTTTATTCAAACGTTCGCTGAATGCATCTGCTTTCTCTTGCATTGCATCATCTTTGAATTTATCTAAGAATTTACCATCTTTATCTATGTATTTGTCTGTAATATTTCCTTTTCCTTTACCAGTTAATTGTTCAATCTTTGTTACTTTTTTACCATCAAAAGTAATACTATATTCTTGACTACCGGATTTTATTCGGAATGTACCTGAATTAATATTAGTTTCGCCAGTTCGGAATCTAAGTCCTGTTAAATTTTTCAATTCACTGTTGTTATTGACTAAATTTTGAATTTCTGTGGCATCTTTTGTAGTTGTTGTTTTTCCCGGAATATAATATACAGGTTTTCCACCTTTCATCATTACTCTTATCTTTTCAAGCGGTGCTGTTTTCTTAGCTCCGCCTGTTACAGCTTCCGCAGCTTCTTTTACGGCATCGTTGGATTTGAATATATTTTTAAATCCTTTAATAATATTGCCGTTACCTTTTTTAGCAGCATAGATTAAACTTGCTGCGCCTGCTGCAACTGCACCAAGTCCTAAAACCATGCCTGTGCTGGAATCAGAACCTTCTGAGTAATCAGCTTTTGGTAATGCTTGTGTTTGAGTTGTCGCAACTTGTGGAGTGGTTACTGTTTGGGGAGTCTGAGTCGCTTGAACTTGTTGCGTTCCCATAAAATTTGGATTATATGCTTGCAATGCTGCCAAAAACATTGGATCACTACCAAGTGCATTAATACTGTTAATACCATATCCGTTAGACATAAAAACCGCCTTTTTCTTCGGACATTATAAACTTGGGATAGCTTATAATTATCCTAATTGTGTGTAACCTAATTTTAATTCCCTTATATACATAAAGTTTTTTTAGTTGCAAAAATTGACTTTTTAATAAAAAGGACGTTACAAAACTTTACAAAAATATTGGAATGATTTCTAAAACAAAAATGTACTAAATAAAAACTTTAGAGCATTTGATTTTATCATTAAGCATTTCAGCTACGGCGATAAGTTTGTTATTATTGGTCAAAATGACAATGCCATTTTGCAAACTCGTTCTTGCAAAAATCTGCATACCATGTGACACCAATTCTAATTCTTTCGTATTCAGTTCATAAGTCTGATAATCCAGTTTTTCAAGCGGATAAATTAAATGTTTTTGTACGGTTTCAATATCTGTTAAATCTTCAAGTTTAATAGAATTTTCGACCTCAAAATCTCCGGCTTTAACACGAACAAGTTTTATTAAATGCCCGAAACATCCCAAATTTTTGCCCAAATCATGTGCAATTGAGCGAATGTAAGTACCTTTTGAACATTTTATATAAAGTTCTAAAATACGATTTTCTTGGTCATAATTTAATATCTTAAGTTCGCTTATATTAACGCTTCTAGGCTTAATTTCGACTTCTTCGCCTTTTCTAGCGTATTCGTAAAGTTTTTTGCCGTTGACCTTTATTGCAGAATAAATCGGGGGTAATTGTTCAATATCACCACGAAAGTTATTTAATTCGTTTTCTATTTCTTCTAAATCAGGAGTTTTATCAGAAACATCTACAGTTTCGCCTTCTAAATCATAAGTTGTTGTAGATTTTCCTAATTGAACCGTACCGATATAAGCCTTGTCGTCATTTAAGTATTCAATCAAGCGAGTAGCTTTTCCTATACAAATCGGCAAAACGCCTTCTGCAAAAGGGTCAAGCGTACCGGTGTGTCCGATTTGTTTAATTTTAGTTACGCGTCTTAAAATTGCAACAACATCGTGAGATGTTTTGCCTTTTGGTTTATATACATTCAAAAAACCGAACATCTACTTAATCTCACCGCGTGAAATTTTTTCAATAAGGTCAAGAACTCTAGAACCTTGTTCTAAACCGTCAGAGTAAATAAATTTGATTTCAGGAGTAACTCTAAGGCGAATTCTTTTGCCGATTTCAAATCTAACTTTGCCTGTATTTTTTTCAATAATTGCTTTATCTTTTTCAACTTGTTCAGGAGAACCTAAAACGCTGTAATAAACTTTTGCGTAAGAGTTGTCGTGTGAAACTTCTACATCGACAATAGAAACAACACCTTCAAGTCCTCTAACTTCTTTTCTAAAGATATCAGAGATATCGCGCATTAATTCTTTTCTGACACGTTCGTTTCTTAAAGTCATTGTTTTTCTCCTTGTTAGTCTATATTCGTATTATAGCATGAAATAAATATTAATTTTTGTTACAAAAACGCAATTTTTAAAATAAAAAATACTTTATATCCATGTGTAGTAAAAATTGGAGTGTTGTATGGTTAATTCTTATGGTATGAATTCTTACCCTCAAATGAATTATAATCAGGGCTTTAATCAAAATGTACAGCCACAGCAAAATCATAGCGGTGGTGGTCTTGGCTCTGTTGTAGGAAGTGCGCTTATTGGCGGAGTCGCAGGAGGAACTGTCGGTTATTTGAAAAACAGGCATCCTGTTGATAAGAACGGTGTTGCATCGGATGCGTTTGCAAAACAAGCCTTCGAAAATCACGTAAGTAAAAATATGTCCAGTGATGGTAAAGATTTTTTTAAACAACTGAAAAATGTCACCAAAGGTTTGGAAAAAGTAAAAGATGTAGAAGGAATGAAAAAACTTTTGAATGCAAACAAGAAGGTTTTTGCGGTTAGCGGTATGCCTTTAGATACATATTTGAGTTCACTAACGCCTGATAACATCAAAGAAAGCAAAAAAGTATTACAAGAACAAATAGAGAAGAGAAATATGACAAACTATCAAACTTTTAAAAATTTAACTGAAAAATGTTGGAACAAAGAAAAGAAATGTTTCACTAAACCCGACGGAGTTGAGCAAAAAATCTTTGATGTAATCAAAAACACAAAAACAAAAGGTCAATGGAAAAAAGCACTTAAGTATGGCGGCGTGACTGCGGGCGTAATGGGAGCTTTGACGTTAGGATATAAGATGATGACGTCCAACTAATATCTATGCGATTTTTGCAAAATGAGGTTTTGGTTGAATGGAAAATTGAAAATGGAAAGTGGAAAATAATTATTGTCAGGCATTGCCTGGCCTACTTCTATAAATATACAAATGTTAATTGGAAATTCTTTTAAACAATTTTCCACTTTCCATTTTCAATTTCTCACCATCTCAGGTATTTCGCTGTTTCCCAAACACAAAAAGCCCGACTTTACTTTAATTGCTGTTTATGGTCTAATGGAAATTGATAGGAGAGATTATGAAAACAGAAGAAAGAACATTTGTTGCCATCAAACCTGATGGTGTGAAAAGAGGATTAATCGGTAAAATTCTTGAAAGATTTGAAAACAAAGGTTTCAAGATTGTTGCAATGAAATTGCTTCAAGTAACACCTGAAATTGCAGCAAAACATTATGAAGAACATCATGGCAAACCATTTTACAACAGATTAGTTCACTACATTACAAGCGGACCAATTGTTGCAATGGTAATTGAAGGCTACGAAGCAGTAGAAAGCGTACGTCACATGGTAGGTGCTACAAGCCCTCTAAAAGCTGATATGGGTACAATCAGAGCAGATTTCGCACAAGTTATGGAATATAATGTTGTTCACGCTTCTGATTCATTAGAAAGCGCTCAAAGAGAAATCGGTATCTACTTCAAGCCTGAAGAAATCTTCGACAATTGGCAATCTATGCTTGAAATGATTACTTACGAAGAAGAACGTTTTCAAGGCTAGTGCTACGCACTGTTTTAATTGAAAGTTGAAAGTGGAAAGTGGTTAATAAATTTTTTGTTTTTAACTTTGCACCACAAAAACAATTTTAAATAAATTCTCCCTCGCCCCTTGTGGGAGAGGGTTGGGGTGAGGGGTAAAAAATGGTATCAGTATTTGACAATTTTAATTACGAATTAATTCACGTTGATAAAAACACCGGCGCTAGAGCGGGCATTTTGCACACTCCACACGGTGATATCGAAACACCTATATTTATGCCAGTTGGCACAAATTCAACCGTAAAATTAGTTACTAATAATAATTTATATGACACTGGCGCACAAATTATTTTAGCAAACTCTTACCATTTGTATTTGAGAGCAGGACACAGATTAATCGAAAAATTCGGCGGAATTCACGGTTGGATGAATTGGAATAAACCTGTTCTTACTGATTCAGGCGGTTTCCAAGTTTTTTCTTTGGCACATTTAAGAAAAATTTCGGAAGAAGGCGTTGAGTTCCGTGACCCTAAAGACGGTAAGAAACACTTTATAAGCCCTGAAATTTCAATGGAAATTCAACAGGCAATCGGCGCTGATATTATCATGGCGTTCGATTGGTGCGCACCGTTCCCTTGCGATTACAAAACTGCAAAAGAGGCAATGGAAAGGACTCACAGATGGCTTGAAAGATGTGTTAAGGCTAAAACCTCTACTAATCAAGTTTTGTTCCCAATTTGTCAGGGCGCTTTTTATGATGATTTGAGAAAAGAAAGTGCCGCATTTGTTTCGTCAATTGATGCTGTAGGTTACGCAATAGGTGGGTTAAGCGTTGGTGAAGACAAAGAAACAATGAACCATTTCGTAGAATTAACTGCACCGCTACTTCCACATAACAAACCTCGTTATTTGATGGGCGTTGGAACACCTGAAGACTTGTTGGATGGAATCAAACGCGGAGTTGATATGTTTGACTGCGTACTTCCTACTAGAAACGCACGTCACGGTTCATTTTTTACTTGGGACGGCAAAAAACAGATTAAGAACGCTCAATACCAAGAAGCCCCAAGACCTTTGGACGAAAATTGCGATTGTTACGCTTGCAAAAACCATTCTAGAGCTTATTTAAGACATTTGTATAAGTGTAATGAAGGCACGGGACAAGCTTTAATGTCTATTCATAACATTAAATTTTTGATTGATTTTGCAAAGAAATCAAGACAAGCAATCTTAGAAGACAGATTTGAAGAATTCTTTAACGAGAATTATCAAAGAGTGTTGGGATAAAAACCTGGATTGCCACGGGCTAATCGCCCTCGCAATGACTGCACGCTTGTATTTTTGACGCCAAGTTATTGCGAGGAACAGCGATGATTTAGGGTGACGAAGCAATCCATTATACTCGATACTAATTAGCAACAAGTCTAAGCTAAAAATTCTCTTGGAATAATAACGTCTTCGTAAATATTACCTAGAGTATTTTCAATGTTTTCTTTTGAAGAATTTAGTATTCCAGCCTTTTCAAACTCTTTGTTTGCAATAAAAACTCTATCTCCAATAATTGCGATATCGTCATTGCTTTTTATATCTTTAAATTTTCCCAAAATTGACGCAAATTTTTCATCAGGAATATTGCACTTAGTGCTTAATACTTCACACATGGTTGCATAAACTTCATTACTTGTTGTGTCAGAATGCGGGTCGCGGAAAGCACTTTCTCGCCCTCCGAGTACAAGCGCTTTAACTTCACCGTACTTATCTTGAAAATTTTTTACTATTTTCTCAAATGCTTCTGAAAAATTTCTTGGATTAAATCCTTCAGGTTTAATATGTCCTAATAAATTCATTTTCCCTGCATTTAAATTAAAAGCAGAACAGGTGTTTAATCCTTCTGTGTATAATTTTTTGCCGGTTTTAATGCCATCTAAAGAATATTTGTTCACTTCTCTGATGCGATAAGTATTATCTATTATCGGGGCTATTGTGCCAACAAAATTAACCTTCACGGTTTCCCTTTCATAATTTAACTTCTTACTTAATGAAAAACTGTAAAAATAATTTTTGCTACGTTAGTTAAAAATATTTAAAGAATTTCCCCTACTAAGTCATACTCAGTCGCGTCAACAATTTTAACCATCTCAATATCACCCGGTACAACATGTTTATCGGTTTTAATATTTACAACACCATCAATTTCAGGTGCATCATATTGAGAACGTGCTACGATTTCGCCGTTATCCGCATAACATTCAATTATACAAGGAATAGTTTTGCCGATAAAACTTCTGTTGCGCTCAATAGAAATTCCCTGTTGGATTTCCATAAGTTTTTTGTAACGCTGTTTAGCAATCCTTGCGCCAACTCTGTTAGGCATATTATAAGAAGGCGTTCCTTTTTCTCTTGAATAAGTAAACACACCCATTCTATCAAACTTCATATCACGAACAAATTCGCACAAGTGTTCAAAATGTTCTTCTGTTTCACCAGGATAACCTACAATAAACGCAGTTCTAATTGAAACGTTTGGTATGCGTTTTCTGATATTTTCAATCATCGGACGATAATCGAAAGACGGACGATTCATCATTTTAAGCATTTCAGGATGTGAATGCTGAAGCGGAATATCAACATATTTAACCACTTTATCCAATTTCGCAATTGTATCTAAAAGCTCGTCTGTCATTTGAGTCGGATACGCATACATAATTCTAAGCCAGCCTAAACCTTCGATTTTGTTTAATTCTTCAAGAAGTTTTGCAAGCATAGGTTTTTTGTATAAATCAACGCCATAGCCTGTCGTATCTTGTGCAATTAAAATAATTTCAGTAACACCTTTTTTAACAAGTTTTTTAGCTTCTTCTATAATGTCTTCCATTTTTCTTGAGTGATAATCACCGCGCAAATATGGAATAATACAATAACCGCAACGATAGTTACAGCCGTCTGCAATTTTTATATAAGAGCTTGCGCCCATTGTAATTTGTTGGCGTTCAATGTTTTCAGGGTAAATATAATCAGGTTTTTCACTAACCTCGCAAACATATTCGCCATCAATCTTTTGAAGGACTTCGATAATTTTAGTAAAGTCCGTTGCACCGACAATCCCTGCAAGTTCAGGTATTTCTTTTTTTAATTCTTCAGGGTGTTTTTGAGCCAAACAACCTGTTACAATGACTTTTTTCCCTGCATCAACAAGTTCTAATATAGTACGGATTGATTCTCGTTCCGCATCACAAATAAATGAACATGTATTAACGATTACAGTATCAGTATCTTCTTCATTAAGCGTAATTTCATAACCATTTTGAGCCAAAAGCCCTAAAATTAATTCCGAGTCTACTAAATTTTTTGCACAACCGTGACTAACTAATGCTATTTTTTTCATACCCAAATTGTAGCATAAAAGAATGTGTCTGTATAAACGTTGCAAACTTTTTGATAATTCTGCATGTTATAATGTATTTGGGGAGATACATTATGCCAAGATATATAGCAATTACTGATATTCACGGAGAATTAAGAAAACTTGAAAGTGTTTTGAGTCAGATTGAAACCAGACCGGATGATATTTTTGTATTTATGGGCGATTATATTGATCGTGGACCTGATTCCAAAGGCGTTGTAGAAAGGGTAATTCAGCAGTCGGAAACCAACAAATGTATTTACCTTATCGGCTCGCACGAATATGCTCTTTTGCATGCGAAAACTGATGACTATTATCAATTTTTGTTTGACAATTATGGCGGACCTGCAACGGTTAGAAGTTATGGAAGTTTTGAAAATATTTTCAAAATTCATGGTGAATTTTTTAGAAATTTAAAATTTTATTATTTGACTGATAAATATTTGTTTGTGCATGCAGGAATTAATCCCGATTATTCTTTAGAAGAACAAGACGAAGTAGATTTGGTGTATATAAGAGGAAAATTTATTTACTCAAAACATAAACTTCCTCAAAAAATTATTTTTGGGCATACAGAGTTTGATGAACCTTATATTGATGAAGGCAAAATCTGTATAGATTTGGGTTGTGGGAAATATCCGAATGCTCATTTGTGTGCTTTAATTCTGAATGAAGATGGTACGCACGAGTTTGTATATTCATAATCGTTGAGAATGCTAAACAATGTTGTTAACAGGTTGTCGCAAACAAATGTTATTAAACAAACGGCGTATTTTAATTATTGGTTTAATTCCTAGCGCCACAAATTTTGCAAGGTACGCCACCACGCTGAATGGCTTGTTTTCTATCAATTTTTATACAATTAACTGTACATTTTTTTGCACTGGCACAACTCTGCGCATGGTATTTCCCTGTTTTTGTATTATAGACAACCGTATCTGCAAAACTATTTAGTGGCAAAAACAAACTGATTAATAAGATGATAGAAAATAATACTTTTTTCACTAAAACCTCTAATTTTTTTTAATGACCGATTAAAATGCTTTCATTATTATAATACAAGAAGGTCAAATAGTATAAAAGATTGAAATATGAAAAATTTACAACAACACAAATCTAAAAGTTTTTCTCCGAATATTAATAATGATTCCAAAATTTTAGTACTGGGTGCTATGCCTGGGATAAAATCGTTGGATGAACAGCAGTATTATGCACCCTCGCAAAATAGATTTTGGAAATTGATGGGTAAAATTTGTAATGAAGATAACTTGCAAAATTTAGATTATGAAAAGAAGCTAAAGGTTTTGCTTGCTAACAGGATTGCACTTTTGGATGTTATTCAAACCTGCAATATAGCTGTCAGCTTGGATTCTAATATTCAAAATGAAAAACCTAATAAGATAGTTCAATTATTAAAAGAATTTCCAAATATTTACACTATCTGTTTGAATGGAAATAAATCATATACTGCGTTTAAAAAACATTTTCCCGAATTGTTGAAACAATATCAATGCTTCAAACTTCCATCCACAAGTCCCGTCAATGCGAGATATAGCTTGGAAAAATTGTATGAGGAGTGGAAGGATATTTTTGAAAATTAATTTATATCCCAAGTTGGTTTTTGTGTTTTATCGTTAGAATGTCCCTGATAAACAAGCGTTATATTGTTTAAGTATTTTTGAAAATCTTTATTTTCATTTGCAATTCTGTTAATCATATTCCAATCAAGGGGTGTATTAGGCGCTTTAATCACTATTTGGCTTTCTGTAGGTTCTTCTCTGTTTAATTGTATGTAACCGATATTAAAACTTGAACATAGCAATTGTAATTCATCCATTGCTTTGTCATTAACATCTTCTGCAACTAAATAAGAATAATTAGCCCAAGAAGAATTTGAAACTGTTTGGAAAAAAGATTCTCTCAGATTCCAAGTTTCAATAGTACCATCTTTAACCTCAAAAGAATATAGATAACTTCTTTCATCAGCATACTCTATTAAACATTCTTTAGTTTGTTTATTAAAACCACTGATTAAATCTTTAAAACCAACGACATCTGCATGTAACCATTTATTATAATTCTTTCCTTTATCCTTTTTTGATTCTTTTTCGTCAATTCGCAAAGTTTCAATATTTATTGATTTACAAAATAGAGCTAATATAGGGTATAATTCTTTTTCTGGTTGATTATTTTTTCTTGCACTACTATCACAAATTTTCATGTTTCTTTCTAGAATTGAAAAATAATATTTACGAGGACGTCCTGCAGTTATAGAAATACCCTTTTTAATCCAAGCATTTTTATCTGATGATATTTCTCGAACCCATTGTAAAATGCAGTCTTCTCTATTTTTTAAATAACCGTCTTTTGAATGTTTTATTTTTTCTTTACAAGCTTCTGGAAATTTTTCAGAGATTATTACAGCTATCTCTCTTGCTGTAAAATATTTATTTTGATTTTCTTTTAAAAGTGTAAATACTTCATTTCTAAAGTTAAAAGCCATAAAAATCTCCTTTTCTTTAGTATAACATGAATGCTCTTTTTAGCAAAAATGCAACAACTTTGCAACAAAGTGATATTCCAGGGCAAAAATTGATTTTAAAGTTACACAAAAATCCAAACCTAAAAATCGCTATAACGCACTAAAAAAGAGCCTTTCGGCTCTTGATTTTAAATGGTGGACCTTGACATACGATTTAAAACTCGAAATCACCAAAATCGCCTAGTGATGTAGGATTGAAGTATGTTAGAAATCTACATTTTTTAGATTTGAAGTTTAGAAAAATTTTGTGTAAAAAAATGTAGGTCTTGAAAATAGTAATAGTTCGAATTTTAAAAACTTATAAATAATACATATAAATAACGAAGGGAGTGCATCCCTTCGTTATATTCTTGTTACCTTATATTTTGCAAGTAGTTCTGGTTTTTCTTCAATAAAGTCATTTACTTTAGCTTTAGAACACTTGTAAATATTTCTAAGGTCTTTTTTATTAACTTTCACTTTTCCGTTTTTGAGGACTCTAACTAATCTTGAACCCATTGAAATATGTAATTCTTCGTAGTAAGGCAACATAACAATATCATAAAACTTCTCATAGTTAGATATTGTTGTTTTTACTACAATATTTTTCGGAACAAGTAATATAGGCTTTCCATTATATAATGGCAATTTAGCGTTACGTTTTGTCCAAATTCCGTCTTCAGCGTTCCAGTAGTAGTTTGAAGTTATATCTTGATATGGAATATTATATTCTAGACACTGACGTTCTGTATATTCAATAAGTTTACCTCGTATAATATTAGTTGTTATATCAGAAATTTTATCAGCTCCAATGCCTTCAATCAATAATTCACAATCAGATAAATCTTTTAAGTAACCTGTTTGAGCAGCTCTACTATTTTTTAACTTGTTTAGCAATATTTTTGCCTGTTCTTTACCAATTCCGCAACCGTCTGGTTTTCCTGAAGATACACCTAAATGAGTTTCATTTGGCTCTCCCAGTCTGCTGAGCAATTTATATGCTGTTATTGTGTCATTATTTTTAATAGCAGTCATAATTCTTTCAAAAAAGTCTACTATTAAGTTATTAGAGTCTGCATACCACTCTCCGGATTTAATTGAAATAGAATATGGATCAATATACATAGGTAAGTCAGCATTTAGTGGAATATTGACAAAATCTAATCGTTCCTCATGCTCTTTTATACCAAAGTAATCTTTGAACAAGATAATTTCTTCTGAATTTTCATACAAGTTACTACTTGGATGTGATGTAAAATTTTGGTCAATCATTTTTATAGATTTCCTTTGACGATTTTACACAAGCAACAAAGCTCGTCTTTACTTTGTTACCACATCCCTTAAATTTATTTACATTTCTTCATGAAAAACCATGCACCTACTTGTCATGGGCATGAAAGTATGTAATAATGTTTTTAAGGAAAGGGGCATTTCTGCCCCAAATAAGAAGAATTTTACGTGCTGCTGTATATTTATGCGGCACGTCTTTTTTTAATTGGGAATTTCCAACATTTTCCTGTTGAGAAAATTATTTTTCCCTTGTAATTACGCCAATTTGTAACCATGTACAAAATGCCATCTTCTTCTGTGATAAATCGGATTTTCATATTTAACCTCCTACCACTTAACCATTACGACTATTTGGTTTTCTACGCTGCATTTTCCAGCTCTTTATTAGAATAGATTTTCACCATATCTCTAATCGTTATTCTAATAATATCGCATGTTTTAGTAAAAGTCAACTCTCATATTATAAAAAATGCGTTATTTTAATAATAAGGAGTGTTCATGCTTGTATTTTATTATTTTTTTGATAATATACTAGTGAGAGAGAGAGAAAATAAATACAATGAAAGAACAGGAATTTATAGCAGGCGAGCTAATTAGCGTTGGCAATTTTGAAGCTTTTTTACCTAATCCAATAAATCATGAATTTCACCTACATAATAACAAAACTTTAATTTTACTTGAACAGGCATCTACAATTCTAGGCAAATTGAATTATTTGTGTGAAAAACTTCCTTTAAACATGTATATTTCAATGCTCATACTGATAGAAGCTTTGAATTCAAGTGCGATAGAAGGAACACATGCTAGTGCAGAAGAAGTTTTAAGCACCGAAAAAAAGAGTGCTGATAGTCAAGCAATAGAAAATCTGTTTGACACTATAAATACATATTATAGTGGTAAGTGTAGAAATAATAGTGTTACAACTTTAGCAACTATTGAAGATATAAACAAACGTCTTTTTAAGAATGTGAAAAACAAAAATAACACTGGTAAAGTTCGAAAGGGGCAAAATTTTATAGGCGGTAGTAGTGAACTAAGTGCTCTATATGTACCACCTCCTGCTGAATATCTACAAGATTTATTACAAGATTTAGAAGATTTTTGGGAAAATTCAAAACTATACATTCCAAATCTTATCAAAATAGCAATATATCATTATCAGTTTGAGACAATACACCCATTTAATGATGGAAATGGTAGAACTGGTAGACTCTTAATTAACTTACAAATGAAAGAAAAAAATATTCTTAATTTTCCAGTATTATGCTTATCGAAATATTGGGGTAAAAATAAAGGGTTATATTATGATGCACTAACTAATGTCAGATTTTCAAATGATATAGAGCATTGGATTCGTTTTTTTCTGGAATCACTTACAAAAACAATAGAAGAACAAATTAAAACTATTACAGAGATAGATACTTTTTATTCTAAATGTATAAGAAGTATAGAGTCAAATATAAAAACCTATTCAAAACACAAAGAATTGCTAAAAGAATTATTAAAAAGACCTACTATAACCATAAGTCGTGCTATGGATATTCTTGACATTTCATATCAAAATGCAAATAAAATTGTACAAGATTTGGTAGGGTTAGAAATATTGAAAGCTAAAAATAATAATAAACGCAATAGGGTTTTTGAACTTTGTGGATATTATGACTTAATTTTTAAAGGAGTGCTCTAAAATATACTTAATTTTGTGTATAACACGAATTTTGACAAGTCAGTAGTTTTCTTTCTTTTATTGTATATTAGAATAGGAGGATGTGTTGAAACATTATATTTTTGCAGATGAAAGCAATACTGACAAAGCAAGATATATGTTGATTGGTGGGATTTGGGTTGATGAAATTACACTAAAAAATGTAATCAATGAATGTCGAAGTTTTAAACAAGCAAACAACTGGGGTGAGGCTACGAAGTTTAATTGGAAAAATCTTTCCAAAAAAACGCTTCCTCAATATTGTGAGTTTATAGATATCTTTTTTAGGTTTAATTTACAGTTCAATTGTATTATTATTGATCGCAAAGAAATTAACTTAAAAGCTAATGAAAACAAAGATCCAGAGTTAGGGTTTTATAAATTTTATTATCAACTTTTAAGACAAAATTCTAAAAAAGATGTTCCGTATTATATATATTTAGATAGAAGAAATAATAGTGAGCCTACTCGCTTAGATACATTGAAAACTTTTCTTAAAAAAGATAATCATAAAACTAATTGGTTTGGTGGTGTTACAATTGACAAAGGTATTGATGTTAAAGCATTAGAATTTGTTAATTCAAATACCTATGAACTGATACAATTTGCAGATTTATTAATGGGCGCTATCGGTTTTCATTATAATAAAAGGAATCTAGCACCAGATGCCAGCCGACACAAACTGGCTTTTGCTGATTATTTATCAAGAAAAATCAACAAAAAAAATTTGGTATTTAGTACAGGACGCAATGGTTATAAAAATTTGAATTTATGGCTGTTTAAATCTAATAAAATTTTGACAAAAAATTAAGGTCAATACACCTACATATTCCTTAAATCTAAGGACCTTGGAATCATCCAAGGAATTCGGTAGTAATGACCTTAACTATATTATTTACTATAAATGAATTTTTTACAAGTATTTTTATTTAAATTTATATAAATTTAAGGAGTTTATATGTACAATTTCCCAAATTTTGACAATGATACACGTTTTATTATGGTTAGTGAGTTAGTGCGTGATATTGAGAGTGGGTTGTTTTATGAGCCAAGCTCTTTGAAAAGTAGCTATATCACACGATATAAAGAATTATTGAGAAAATGTTTTGAGTATGGAACTGTTGAAGGTTTAGAGCGAGCATTAGTGACAAAGATAAGGGCAAAAATGGAAGAAAAATACCTTCAAATATAGCGACATTACTTGCATTTTCTGATTTCAACAGGTATTATATGCGTGCGATTTTAGTTAGGGCAATTGATGAGAATAAAAAAGTAAATTGTTTTTAAATATAGTATTAAAAAAGTACATAGATTTAGAATAGAATCTGCAGAAACATTTAAAATTGAGCTTTAAAATATATTAAAATAAGTTAATATAACACAGTAGGGTATAATCTATAATACTATTAGTAACATTTTTGATTTAACATAATTTCAGAGCACATGTACTTATAAGTTCAATTTTTAGCGATATTTTGACTTGTTGTTATGATAAATGAATTAACTTGTGGTTTCCAAGGTATCAATTCATTTTCATCTATTTTAATTTCATTACTTCTTAATGCTTCAATATTATTTTTGTTAACAAATAATACCTTTTTTATTGAATCAACCTCGCTAAAATCAAATAAGTAATCGACATTTAAACATTTTTCAAATAAGTCTATAAATTTATCGCAAAAAATAGAATATATTCGTTTTCCAGTTTTGATATTAATATTACCAAGTGGAGTTACATCTTCAATAAAAAAGGCTATTTTGAATAAAGTATTTTCTAATGCAATACCTTCTTTTATCAAATTCATTTTATAATTTTCCACCTTAGAACAATGTTTTGTGAAATTTTCTTTTAAATTGTCCCAATAATTCTTCATGCTTATTGTACATCTAATAATATCATGTTTATTATTTTCCCTTTGAATTCTAGCCAATTCTGCAAGTGATTCACTACCCTTTTTTATAGTTGTACTATCAAAGCAAAAGTGTTCCATTATTAATATCTCATCATCAGATATTTTATAATATCCATCAGGACAATCTCGTTCACATTCTCCTTTTGTTATGCAATCTTTAATTTTGATTAACTCTTCTCTAGAATTTCCTATAGGAATTATTTCACCATCTAAAGAAAAATATTTATCAAATAAATTTTTTAATTCATATTTTTTATGTTTAATCATTGTTAAATTTAATATACTCCAATGCTATAAAACAACTGTTTGATTAAATGATAGCATAAATCTTTGATTAATTATTATGCAAAATTTAGTAAAATTAGTTTATAATCATATAAAATCAAATAATAATATTTGCTAAAACTATTGTCATTTACTTGTTTATAACCTTTGCAGATATCAAACTTTTGATGAGAATTATCAAACATAATAAAATACACGATAACTTTAGTTATCGTGTATTTTATGGTTATAATTAGAAGTATAGTTTTATAAATTTGTAATCTTAAGTAAAAGGGAAAGTGTTTAGTTTTATTGGGGTTTGTTGCCTCTTCCCATGTCTAAAGAAATGTAGTGTCAGAATTATCCTTTT
>CAKVGW010000010.1 GCA_934747325.1 uncultured Candidatus Melainabacteria bacterium
TCTAACGCTTCTTTGTAATGCTTTGCTGCAGAATCTTCACCTGCACTTTCTGCACTGGATAATTCAGTTTCTAGTCCTGATTTTAAATCATCTGCATAATCTTTTGTTGCTTTTTCACCCAAAGCTTCTGCTGCTATTTTATCTAATTTTTCTCTGGTATCAGCAAGGTTAGTTGTTTCTGATGCAACAGAATCTTCTATTCCTGTTAATTTTTCTCTTATTGTTTCCGGATTACCTTCTGTCGGATTGAGCATCCAAATAGCAAATGTATAAGCATCATCCCCGCCTTGGTCTTTAAAAGATTTATAACAGCTTGCAATATCGTCCGGAACTACCAAACGACCGTGATCATCCATAATAGCATATTGATGTGTAGTATTTGCGCTATTTATACCGCATAAATTATTAAAGTTTGCTGTAATTGTATTATTGTTATCATCTTTTATCGTTAATGTTGTTGCATCTAATGCTTCCAAATAATCTTGATACACTTCATCACTTTTGGTTGCCAACTGAACTTTTGCATTCTGAATGGACTGTGCCTGATATTCAACATCATGCATGCGCGCTGTTATTGTTAATAATCTAGCTTGTGACGCTGCCATTCCCATAATTCGTTGTTGTCCTTTTTTCTTTTAGTCCCTTTTGACATGTATATCGGCACATTCAGCAAAAAACTTTAGGTTTTGAAGATGTTTTTTGATAAATTGTTACATTTCGTAATATAAATTTGATAAAACTTTTATATATAGATGTTAGAATAGCATTATGGAAAGTTTAGCAGAATTTATACAAAAAAGAAGAGAAAATGCAGGTTTGTCAGTTAGTGGTTTGGCTAAAAAAACAAACATTAAGCAAGAAATTTTAGAAGATATTGAAGCTGGCAAAGAATTGTTTTTGTCTGTAACTCAACGTCAACAAATCGCAAGAGTTTTGAAGTGTTCACCGAAAGAACTCAAGAGCCACGAACGCGATTACAAGTTTGAAATTGTAAGCAATGACACGATTGATGAATTAAAAACAAAAATTTTAAATAGAGAAACAAATCTTAGATGTCCGCTTTGTGGCGAACCACTTGTAACAAGAATCGCAAGAATGTACGATTTGGAAGACAATTTGATTTTGCAGCCAAAAGCGCATTGTGTTAAATGTGTTTTTCAGATTAAAGAATAACCTTAGTTTTTTAATATTGGTGCAGAATTTAGAAGCATTTTTGTATAATCTTCTTTCGGATAATTAAAAATCGCACTCGTCGTATTTTCCTCTATTAATTCGCCAAAATACATTATTCCGACTCTATCAGCCAAATATTTTATCACGCTTAAATCGTGTGAAATAAACAGAATTGTCAAATTTCTTTCCTTTTTTAATTCTTTCATTAAATTAATTATTTGAGCTTGAATACTCGCGTCGAGTGCACTAACAGGCTCGTCCGCAATCAAAAGTTTTGGGTTTAAAATTAAAGCTCTCGCGATTGCAATTCTCTGTCTTTGTCCACCAGAAAACTCGTGAGGATAGCGAGTTAAAACATCTTCCGTCAAGCCAACTTCTTCTAAAACATCCCTTACAACCGTTTTTTTTCTTGATTTAGAAAAATTTGTATTGATATCTAGAGGTTCTTGTAAAGTTTCGCCAATTTTCATCTTAGGATTCAAACTGGAATAAGGATTTTGAAAAACCATTTGAACATTTGTTGGATAAAGCTTCTTTTCTTCTTTTGTTTGTTCAAAAATATTTTTACCTTCAAATAAAATTTCGCCACTTATCGGTTTTACAAGCTTTGTAACAGCCTTTGAAAGTGTAGATTTTCCGCAACCTGATTCACCTGCAAGAGCATAAATTTCACCTTGTTTGATATTCAATGAAACATTTTTTACTGCTGTAACAGTTGAAGCTTCTTCATTTTTAATACTTTTATACTCAACGGTAAGATTTTTGATTTCTAATAAATTATCCATGCAATTATTTTATCATGGTTAGGTTTATGTTAGAATTGGCTAAAAGGTTAAGGTGTGTTTATATAAGAAAACACCTCACCCTAACCCCTCTCCCACAAGGGGCGAGGGGAGCAAACAAAAACAAAAGAAAACCGTAGGGTGGAGAAAGCGGGAGCGGTTCCCACCGAAAAAAAGGAGCAATTATGTTTGATATGTTCGTAAAAAAATACATCACGGTAAAGAATATCATTTTCTTTATAATCGCAATTCTATTTTTGGTATTTATCACCAAAATCAAAGACATCGCAATTCTCTTTTTCGCATCTTACGTAGTTGCGTGTTCACTTAACCCTATTGTTGATAAATTAGAAAAAAAGATGAAACGTCCACTTGCTTCAGGCTTGGTGCTTGGTGGAGGACTTTTAACTCTTTCTTTGTTCGTTATTCCAATCGGTGGTATGGCAGGACATCAGATAAAAGCTTTTTTACAAGCAATACCTGAACATATTGATGCGGTAAAAGAATTTTTAATGAACATTCCGCTTATTCAAAACTCTTTACAAGGCTCTGTAGATTTTGGTGAAATTATAGCATCCGCATCAGGTGTTACTACAAATTTTGTAAACACTTCTATTAACGCTAGTATGGGACTTGCAACCGCTTTAATTTACTTCTTTGCAGGATGTATTATCGTATATTATTTTATGGCAGACAAAGAAGCTGTCAGAAAAACATACATGAGTCTTTTTCCTAAAGAAATGAAGGTAAGAGCAGAAGAAATTCTTGATTCTATTTCGCAAAAAATCGGTGGATATGTAATCGCTCAACTAGTTACAATTGCAAGCGTTGGAATTATTATGACAATCGGACTTTTGATTTTGAGAGTCGATTATGCAATTTTACTTGGCTTGTTAACTTCGGTTTTGGATTTAATTCCGGTTGTCGGCCCTGCAATTGCGCTTATCATAATGCTTTTAGCGTCTTATAAAATGGGTGCTGTAACTCTATTCTTTATTGTTGTAGTTTTTGCAATTGCTCAATGGGCAGAAAACAATTTTGTAAGACCTTATATTTTTTCTAAATTCTTAGATTTGCATCCGCTGATTATTTATTTCTTCTTATTTGTAACAGCACAATATTTAGGCGTAATCGGCGTTGTGTTTGCACCTGCAATTGCAGCAACAGTTTGCGTTTTAATAGAAGAACTTTATATAAAGAATGTAAATTAATATGGAAAAATACTTGTACACAAAAACAAACGGCAATTTTAATTTTTTAATGGCATATCCTGCTATTGAAGAATTTGCACTTGCATCTTTAGGCTATCTTTGGCTTTACAAATTAGCTGATATGCAAGAAGGAATTAACGCAACTAGAATTTCAATAGATAATATTCCAAATATAAAAAATTTTGGTGCAATGGCTTTTTCGATGTCTTTCGATTTTGACTTTATGGGTGTTTTTGAAATATTGGAAAAACTGAATATCCCATTTTCAAAAAAAGAACGTGATGAAAATTCTCCGTTAATTTTCGCCGGAGGCCCTGTTTTAACAACAAATCCAAGACCTTATGAAGAATTTTTCGATTTTATGATGATAGGTGATGGCGAAGATTGTTTTATAAAAGTCCTTGAAATCATCAAAAATAACGATAAAAAAACAGCTCTTAAACTACTTGAAGAAGTCGAAGGAATTTATATTCCTGAAAAACATGTTAAAAAATACACTGCAAATCTTAGCAATGTAATTTACACACCGATTTTGAGTGAAAAAAGTTATTTCAAAGATACATTTATAATTGAAGTTGCACGCGGATGTATGAACAGATGCGCTTTTTGCACCGCTTCATATATCAATTTGCCGTTTAGACACTATGAGTATGAAAAAATCATTGAAGCCATTGATTTGGGCTTAAAACATACAAATAAAATTGCATTATTAGGCGCACAAATCAGCGCGCATCCACGCTTTAACGACATAATGAATTACTTGAAAGAAAAAATGGAAAATGGCGAAAAAATTCAACTCGGCATTTCTTCTTTAAGAACAGATTCCGTAACACCTGAGATGGTTCAAACACTTGTTATGGGCGGTCAAAAACATTCTACCATTGCAATAGAAAGCGCAAGCGAAAGACTCAGAAAATTTATCAACAAGAATTTGAAGGAAGAACAGATTCTTAATGCCGTAAAAGTCGCACGCGAAAACGGTCTTAAGGGACTTAAAATTTATTCGATGATTGGAATTCCAAACGAAACACAAGAAGATATTGATGAATTTTTAAGACTCGCAAAAACTCTAAAAAGCGAAAACAAGGGTTTTAATATTGAATTTTCGTTTTCTTCTTTTGTTCCAAAACCTCAAACACCACTTCAGTGGTCTATGCGAGAAGACACAAAAAGTTTAGAAGCAAAGCAAAAATATTTAGAAAAATCTTTGGCTAAGATTGGTGTCGGCGCAAAATTTTGCAGTATAAAATGGGATTATTGGCAAACTGTTTTATCAAGAGCAGGAGTAGAAATCGCTCCATTACTTGTAGAAGTTTATAAACGCGGCGGAAAAATCGGCGCATATAAATCAGCACTCAAAGATTTAAAAATTGATATCTCCAAAGCGATAAACGGTTATGATATTGACGAAACTTTGCCTTGGGATGTCGTTGAAAACTATCCGCGAAAACAACTTTTGATTAATGAATTTGAACGTCTAAAAAAGAAAATAGATTGTTAACTTTTGTAAAGCTTTACTAAAAATAGACTTTTGAGAGGATGGAACATGGTTTATAATGGGTGTATATAAGTATATTATTAATCAAATTGTAAATAAGAATCATGAGTACAGAAGCTATTGGAGCGTATTCGCCTGATACAGTCTATGGACAGCTGACATCACCGTTTACGCCACAAAAAATCAAAATTAATGCGCATACGCCTTATGACAAAGTTGATGAAAACGAGTCTAAGGTATTTTCTCGTGAATATTTTAAAGGTAAACCTCAGGCAAAAATGATTTATGAATTGCCTGAAAACGAAAATAAAAATAAAGATTTTCCTCCAAAATTTGACAATAAGGATGACAAAAATAAAGAAGAGAACAGCATAGAAGTTACAAGTTTTCAGGCTTCTACAACATCCTCCAAGGACATTGTTCAAAATTCATTAAAACGTGGATATACGGCTAAACAAGCAGTTGCTGTTACAAAAGCACAAGATGCATACAAAAAAAGTGCAGTTCTTACAACAGACCCAACCGGTGTTTTAAGCACATGTGCCTATAAAGTTGCATAATCTTACAACTTTTCATTATGGCTTATGTTTTTTATTTACATTTGCCGGTTAAAACTCTTGCAATGTATTGCATTAAAATTGCAAATTCCCAAAGCGTATTACGGTGTTTAATGTAATACAAATCATATTCCAAACGTTCTTCGGCCTGAGGCTCACAAGTATTTACCTGCTGCCATCCGCACCAACCGGGACGAACCCAATTTCTGCATTCCCAAAATGGAATACGTTCCTTGTTTTCATAATAAACTTCTTCACGCACAGGACGAGGCCCAATGATACTCATTTCTCCTCTTAAAACATTTATCATTTGAGGGAGTTCATCTATGTGGAATTTTCTTAAAACTCTACAAAACGGCATTATGCGCTTGTCATCAGCCCGAACTTCATTTACGTCTTCATCAAAGTCTTCATTAACCGTGTCTTGATACATTGTTCTAAATTTTAACATTTTAAACGGACGGCCAAATTTACCAATCCTTGTTTGAGTATAAAATACAGGACCAAAATCAGAAAACTTAATTCCGATTGCTGCTATAAGTGATAGCGGTGAAGTCAAAATCATTATCAAAACAGATGCGATAATATCACAAAAACGTTTGATATAAGCAAATAACAGCGCTTTTTTCTTTACACAAGCATAAAATAACCAGTTTACAGTCATTTTAGATATAAAATACTTTTTAGTAATTTTTTCATAAAATTTTGGCATTCTCCAAGTCTTAACTCCCAAAGGAATGCCTTTAACCAAATCGGTTAAAATTGCAGAATCCATACGAGATTTTACGGCAATAATTACCAGCTTAACATTATTATCTTTAATTACTGCTTCTGAATCACAAGTCAAACCTAGAATTGGAATAGTAGAATCTTCATCTTCTATAGTATTCATATTATCATCCAAAAAACCAACTACTTTTAAGCCCAATTCAGGTCTTGATTGAATTTCTTCCGCAATAACTTTTCCATCCTGACCTGCACCCACAATTAACACATTTTTTGCTTTTTTGTTAAAGCATTTCAAAATTAAATTAAACACCACTCGAACTGCAAATAGCAAAACAAGAAGATAAATCGCATAGCAGAATAGAAGCAAAGTTGTTACAACACTGAATGATAATAACAACATAGGAATTGATAAAATTGCAGTTGCAACTACAATCGCTTCAAACAATCTGTAAGTGTTTTTCAATGAAAGAGTCGTATTTGAGTAAATACCTTTGAAGTAAAACGTAGTCAAGAATATAACTAACGGAATTAGAGCAATTATTAAAACTTTAAATCCCATAGTTAAAATCATCTCTGCATTAGATATCAGAGTCAAAACAATTATAACTGCGTCTACCAATAACAAAGCAACAGATGACTTAGGCATAAACTCTCCTTGATTAAACACTTTTAACTTTCTTATTATAACACATGTGGAGTAATTATAACAGGGTGTTTTTTATAAACAATAAAAAGTGGTTAATTAATATGGAAACACACAAATTTGCAATTAAATTGCATGTTAAAATTTTAACTTGTATTAATTATGCAGTATAGTAAATATTTATGCTACTTTGGGTCATTTTTATTTTTATATACATTCCATAAAATTATATTATGGATGTAAAAAAGGAACTCGGATTAAAAATTAAAAGATTAAGACAAAAAGAAGGACTTACGCAAGAACAATTTGCGGAAAAGTTAAATATTGCAACTCGTACTTTAGCCGGCATTGAGATTGGCGAAAGCTTTGTTTCTGCACAAACAATCGAAAATATTCTTAGTTTTTCGGATATTTCGTTTGAAGATTTTTTTATTTCCAGTCACTTAAGACCAACTGAAGATTTACTAAATGATATTTACTCATATTTAGACAAAGTCAAAGATGATAGAGAAAAAGTAGAAAACATTTATAAAGTCGTAAAAGCTTTGGCAAATGAATAATTGTTAAGAAATGTTAATTGTTATAATGTGCTTATAATGCATAATATGGCGATTTTATGAATTTCCATTGCATAAAATAAGCAATTTTTAAATCTAAAAATACTTTATATTTATACAAAGAGAACACGAGTATAAATAAGGAGATTTAAAAATGGCAGATTACACAGTTCAAGCAGGTGACACATTAACCAAAATTGCAAAAGCACATGGAACATCAGTTTCAGAATTGGCAAAACAAAATGGTATCAAAGATGTCAATAAAATTGAAATCGGTCAAGAATTAAGTTTGGGCAAAACAACAGTTTCTGCGCCAAAACCACAACAAGAACAAACAGTTGGCTTGGATACCTTGGAAACTCAATCAAAGAAAGATTCTACTGATTTGGTCAAAGGAACTGCACTCGGATTCGGAGCAGCTTATGTAGGTGCTCATGTTTATGATGATGTAAAAAAACATGCACCAAAAGTGAAAGCTAAGACAGTGAATGCGTACGCACATATGAAGGCAACTGCCAAACAAAATGCAAATGCCGTGAAAAGCTTTGTAGCACAAAAAGCTAAACATACCGCAAAATCTGCAGAATTACACTATGCATTTGGTAAAGATGCCGTTCAAAAAGGAGTAAAAAATACAACCAATAACATAAGAACTGGCGTCCAGAGTGCTGCTTCGAAAACAAAAACCATTGCAGGGAAAGCTTTTCATAAAGCTAAAGTTGGTGGAAGATATACCAGATTTATTGCAAACACCAAGATTGCACCAAAATTAATTAAGGGTGCTTCAAGATACGCAACCCCTCTAGCAATTGCCTTTGAAGCAGGAAAGTGCTACAAAGCTTTTGATAATGGAGCCGTGGAAGGTAGAAAACAAATAGCAAAATCTACTTGCTCTCTTGCAGGTGGTTGGGCAGGTGCAAAAATAGGTGCATCTCTTGGTAGTTTTGCGGGCCCTGTCGGCACTGTTATAGGGGGTGTTGCCGGTGGTATCCTTGGATATTGTTTGGGCGAAAAATTGTGTTCATAAAAAAGTTGATGGTGCAAAAAATTGCACCCTACTTCTCTAAATTGAAAATGAACAATTGAAAATTATTTAAAACAATTTTCAATTGTCCACTTTCAATTTTCCATTAAAATAAGGTAGATTATAATCACATCCATTCGGTAATCTTAATACGAGAAAGGCACTGGCATTACAATTTAAATCTTGTAATTTTACCAATGCCTTTCGACCAAGTATGAAAAGTCTTTTTGGTTACTTTTTCTTCGTAACCAACTTGTAGACTCAATTTGAGGTTGATCTATCGATATTATACAAGCTTGTAAGCTTAGCTAATGTCAACCGACCAAATATCTATTTCACTAAACTAGTAGTCCCGATACGAGAAAGGCACTGGCGTTACAATTTAAATCTTGTAATCTCACCAATGCCTTTCGACCAAGTATGAAAAGTCTTTTTGGTTACTTTTTCTACAGAAAAAGTAACTACATCATGCCGCCCATACCACCCATGCCAGCCATAGCTGACATATCAGGAGCTTTAGTTTCTTCCGGAATGTCGATAACAGCTGCTTGAGTTGTAAGCAACATAGAACCAACAGACGCTGCATTTTCTAATGCACTTCTTGTAACCTTAGCAGGGTCAACAATACCTGCAGAGAACATATCAGTGTATCTATCTAACAATGCATCATAGCCGTAAGCATCTTTTTCGTTTCTAACGTTTTCAACAACAACATCAGATTTAGCACCTGAGTTGAAAGCGATTGAACGAAGAGGAACATCAAGAGCAGCAGTTAAGATTTTATAACCGCTCTTTTCATCGTCTGTATCAAATGCGATTGTGTTCATTTTTGATTCAAGTTCTTGTTGTACTCTGATTAGAGCAACGCCACCACCAGGAACGATACCTTCTTCGTTAGCAGCTCTGGTAGCATTAAGTGCATCTTCGATTCTTAATTTTCTTTCTTTAAGTTCGATTTCTGTAGCTGCACCAACTTCGATAACTGCAACACCGCCTGACAATTTAGCCATACGTTCTTGAAGTTTTTCTTTATCGTATTCGCTGTCTGATGCTTCGATTTGTTTTTTGATAAGTCTTACACGTTCAGCAACAGCTTCTTTTGTTTCGTTACCAACAACGATTGTTGTTTCGTCTTTAGTAACAGTAACACGTTTTGCAACACCCATCATATCTGTTGTGATGTTTTCTAACTTAATACCAAGTTCTTCTGTGAACATTTGACCGCCTGTTAAGATAGCAATATCTTCTAACATAGCTTTTCTTCTGTCACCAAAACCCGGAGCTTTAACTGCAACTGCTCTTAAAACTTTTCTCATTGTGTTAACTACTAATGTTGCAAGAGCTTCGCCTTCAACGTCTTCTGCGATTAATAATAATGAACGACCGTCACGAGCAACTTGTTCAAGAACAGGTACAAGATCAGCGATTAGGTTAATTTTTTTGTTTACACAAAGAACGTAAGCGTCTTCTAGAACTGCTTCCATTCTTTCAGGGTCAGTTACGAAGTATGGTGAAATGTAACCTTTGTCGAATTGCATACCTTCAACAACTTTTAAGTTTGTTCCGAAAGATTTGCTTTCTTCAACTGTGATTACGCCATCGTGACCAACTTTATCCATAGCTTCAGCAATTAATTCACCGATTTCTGAGTTGTTACCGGCTGAAATACCTGCTACTTGAGCAATTTCTTCTTTAGTGTTTACAGGTCTTGAAAGTTCTTTAATCTTGTTGATTGCAACTTCAACAGCCTTATCGATACCGCGTTTCATTGACATTGGGTTAGCACCTGCTGTTAAGTTTCTAAGACCTTCCCTTACGATTGCTTGAGCAAGAACTGAAGCTGTTGTAGTACCATCACCAGCTACATCGTTTGTTTTAGATGAAACTTCTTTAAGAAGTTGTGCGCCTGCGTTTTCTAAATTATCTTGTAATTCAATTTCTTTAGCAATTGTAACACCGTCGTTAACAATTTGAGGTGCACCGAATTTTTTTTGCAAAATTACGTTTCTGCCTTTTGGTCCAAGTGTAACTTTAACGGCATCCGCAACTGCATCAATACCTCTAAGAAGAGCTTTTCTTGCGTCTTCTTCAAAAACTATTTGTTTAGCCATTTTTATAATCTCCTTTTTAAAATCTTTATTAAGGAGTTGAAGAGTTGAAAAGAGGAAATGTTGAACAGTTTTTTAATTCCTTTCAGTCATATATTAAGATATTGTGAACGATAGTGAACTTATTAAACTTTTCCGCTATTCAACCATTCAACTTTTCAACTATTATTCAACTACTGCCAACGCATCCTTAATTGACAAAATTTTGTATTCAACACCATCCATTTTAACATCAGTACCTGCGTATTTAGCATAAAGAACAATATCGCCTACTTTAACTTCCATAGGTTCTTTTTCACCCTTGTCGTTTGTTTTACCTTCACCAACTGCAACGACTTCACCTTTTTGAGGTTTTTCTTTTGCACTGTCTGGAATAAAAATTCCGCCGGAAGTTTGTTCTGTATCTTCAATAACTTTAATAACGATTCTGTCTTGTAATGGTTTTAGTGCCATAATATAATCCTCCTATCTACTACAATACATTTATACCCCAGTTTTTGAAAATTTATAAAAAAGTTAAGAAAAAATTAATTATTGGTAAGAATTCATTTTATGCTAAAATAAATTGCATGTTAAGACACATTACACCAATTATATTATTACTGATTTCAAATATATTTATGACTTTTGCTTGGTATGGACATTTACGTTTCAGAAGCCTGCCACTTCTTATCGTAATATTGGCAAGCTGGGGAATTGCATTTTTTGAATATTGCTTTCAAGTACCTGCAAATAGGATTGGTTATGGCTACTATAATGCTGTTCAACTAAAAACAATCCAAGAAGTAATTACACTAACCGTTTTTTCTTTCTTTTCGGTTTTGTATTTGAAAGAACAGTTTAAATGGAATTACTTGATTGGATTTGTTTTTATAATATTAGCTGTATTTTTTATCTTTAAGAAATAAACATTTTTAATGTTTTATAATAAGATCGTCAAGAATACTTGTAATTCTATCGACATCCGCTTCTGAGTCAATTTTCAGTACATTCTTTGAAAACGCATTTAGCATGTCTTCCGCAACAGTATCCTCTTTGTCCAAATATTGTTTGCTATTTTCAGCACCTCTATGCAAACTTTCGTTAATAGGTTTTACAAATTGTTTTAAAGATTTGCATTCATATTGATTCATTGTATCAACAAGAGCTTGTTTAGCGACTTTAATTTCATGTCCATCTAGTTTAAGCTCTGATGCCATTTTTGCAATCATATTAAGCTCTTTTGGAGAAAGCATTTGTCTTGCACCTTTAAAATTTACTTGAGAACGACCAACTGTATCCATTGGATTGTCTAAAGAATTTACAGTTGCTTCGTTTTTTGTTTCGGGTGCCGGTTCTGCCTTCATTGATTTAAAGTTCACCGGTGTTTGCACATTGTTTACAGAATTAGTTTCAAATTTTATCATTATAAAAACTCCTTTTATGCTTCTTTAAAAAACTATAAATACAGAAATTTGTTACTTTATATAAAAAGATTTACAAATTTTTACATGCTTATTTCAATTTTTGTAAATTTGCGCCACCCCATTTTTCATATATAATTAAATTACTATGAAACACAGAGAAAACGTACGAAATTTTTGCATTATTGCACACATTGACCATGGTAAGTCAACATTAGCCGATAGATTATTAGAAGCAACAGGAACAATTGCACAGCGTGATATGCAAGCGCAACTTCTTGACACAATGGATATTGAGCGTGAGCGTGGAATTACAATCAAACTTAACGCCGCTCGAATGAATTATACTTCTAATGATGGTGACAAATATATATTCAATTTGATTGACACTCCGGGACACGTCGATTTTTCGTATGAAGTTTCACGTTCTCTAGCTGCTTGCGAAGGTGCTTTACTCATTGTTGATGCGACTCAAGGTGTTGAAGCACAAACTTTGGCAAACGTTTACATGGCTATTGAACAGAATTTGGAAATTATTCCTGTAATCAATAAAATTGACCTTCCATCAGCAGATGTAGAAAGAGTTAAGGAAGAAATCGAGGAAATTTTAGGGATTGATACTTCTATGGCAATTCCTGTTTCTGCAAAAACAGGAATTGGAATTCCTGATGTATTAGAAGCAATTGTAAAATTTGTTCCGCCTCCAGTTGATACAACAGAAAAGCCTTTGCGCGCACTTGTTTTTGACAGTGCTTATGACCCATATTTGGGAACTCTTTGTTTCTTCAAAATTATGGATGGTAAAATGAAGCTTGGTGATAATGTCAAATTTATGGCATCAGGCAAGGAATATGAAATTACAGAACTTGGGTATCTTACTCCGCACAGAGTTCAGGTAGATGAACTTATTTGCGGTGACGTAGGTTATTTTGCAGGTTCTATTAAAGAAATTACACGTTTTGTAGGTGATACAGTAACTCACGTTGATGTGCCCGCAAAAGAACCTCTCCCGGGGTATAAAGAAGCTTTACCAATGGTATTTTCAGGCTTGTATCCTGTAGATAATGAAGATTATCATGAATTAAAAGAAGCTTTGGAAAAATTAAAACTTTCTGACAGTTCAATTACATTTGAGCCCGAAACTTCAAGTGCGCTTGGCTTTGGATTCCGTTGCGGTTTCTTAGGTATGCTTCACATGGAAATTGCACAAGAAAGGTTGGAAAGAGAATACGACCTTTCAATTGTAACAACTGCGCCATCAGTAGTTTACAAAGTGCATAAAACAAATGGCGAGGTTATAGAAATTGATAACCCTGCTAACTTACCTCCAGCACAAACAAGAGATTTTATTGAAGAACCGTATGTAAAAGTTTCAATAATTACGCCAAATGATTTTGTTGGTACGCTTATGGATTTGTGCCAAACAAAACGCGGTATTTTTATCAACATGAATTATTTGGACAAAGTTCGTGTTGATTTAATCTATCATTTGCCTTTGAGTGAAGTTATTACTGATTTTTATGACCAATTAAAATCACGTTCAAAAGGTTACGCAAGTTTGGATTACGAATTTGTTGATTATAAACGTTCAAAACTTGTTAAATTAGATATTATGCTGGCAGGTGAAGTTGTTGACGCTTTGTCTGTAATTTGTCACGAAGACAGCGCGTTTTACATAGGTCAAAAATTAACAGAAAAATTAAAAACCATTATTCCGCGTCAAATGTTTGAAGTTCCAATTCAGGCTGCTATTGGCGGAAGAGTAATTGCAAGAACGAATATTAAAGCGTTAAGAAAAAGCGTTTTGGATAAATGCTATGGTGGCGATATTTCACGTAAACGTAAGCTTTTGGAAAAACAAAAACGAGGTAAAAAACGTATGAAAGCCGTTGGACGTGTAGAAGTTCCACAAGAAGCATTCATGGCGGTGTTGAGCTTGGAAGAAGAATAAATTTCATAAACAAAAGACGTTGCTTTTTTTACAAGCAACGTCTTTTATTAAATATCATTTCTAAAGTTTTTTAACAATTTCTTCCAAACAAATTTTTACGTGCGCATAATTTAAACCACCCTGCATGTAAGCTACATAAGGTGCACGCATTGGACCGTCTGCTGAAAGTTCAATTGTCGAACCTTCCACAAATGTTCCACCAGCCATAATAACCTTGTCTTCATATCCCGGAATATATTCAGGAATTGGCGTTACATACCCGTTAACAGGTGAAAGAGATTGAATTGTTCTACAGAATTCTTCTAAAGGTTCCGGTGCACCAAATATAATATTTTGGATAATATCAGTTCTTTTTTCATAATATTTAGGGCTTGAATCAAATCCAATATCTTCAAAAACTTTTGCCGCCAATATAGCACCTTTAATAGCTTCTGAAACAATTGAAGGCGCCATAAACAGACCTTGGAATATCAATCTGTGTTGATTAAACATTGCACCGCCTTCTGAACCAATCCCCGGAGCTGTCAAACGGTTTGCAGAACGCTCAACAAAAAGCTCTTTACCTGCAATATATCCGCCTGCTTCAACAATACCACCACCTGCGTTCTTAATCAAAGAACCTGCCATCAAATCAGCACCAACTTCTAACGGTTCTTTTGTATCAGCAAATTCACCGTAGCAGTTGTCCACAAAACAAATACAATTTGGATTTTTTGATTTAACAATTTTACAAATCTTTTCAATAGTTTCCATAGATAGAGATTTACGCGTTGAATAACCTTTAGAACGTTGAATCAATACCATTGTAGTCGAGTCATCAACCATTTCTTCAAGTTTTTCAAAATCAATATCCATTCCGTTAATTAGCGGAACTTCATCATACAAAACACCGTTACCGATTAAAGATGAGCGTTTTGTTTCTTCATCACCTGCTGTTCCAATAACTTCTTGCATTGTATCATAAGGAGCACCTGCAACGGAAATCAACTTGTCACCATATTTAAGATTTCCAAATAAAGCACACGCAAGAGTGTGTGTGCCTGACGCAAAATGAATTCTTACCAAAGCTTTTTCCGCACCAAAAACTTGTGCAAAAACTTTATCTAAAACTTCACGTCCCAAATCATCATGCCCGTAACCTGAAACCGTATAAAAATGTTCAGGCGCAACTTTATTATCAAAAAACGCCTTCAAGACTTTTCTTTGATTAAAATCTCTAATATCGTTTACACGTTCAAATTCTTTTTCTAATAACTTTTCAGCTTGTTTAAAATCATAATTCATAATAAGAAAATCATATTGCAAGCAAAATAGAGAGTCAACGGCTTGTTAATAACAAGTTCGGCAATTAATTTTTTTTACTTCAATGTTATTTTAGGGTATGAAAAAAATTGCGTTATTATTTTTACTTGTAATAATTCCTGTACTTGCATTTGACGTTTACATGCCAGACGAATACAATTTTAAAGACCATGGCGATAAGCTTTTATTTGTAATAGATTACTCAAACA
Organism: uncultured Candidatus Melainabacteria bacterium; assembly: GCA_934747325.1. Lineage (GTDB taxonomy): Bacteria > Cyanobacteriota > Vampirovibrionia > Gastranaerophilales > Gastranaerophilaceae > CAG-196. The sequence goes on from CAKVGW010000010.1 coordinate 15,148, forward strand.
GTATGGGTGAATATTTGGAACACAAAACAAAAGTTAATCAAGTCAAAGAAATGATGACAAAAATTCTTCCTCAAATTTCACCAGAAACAAAAGTCGGATTAAGAGTTTATGGTCACACCTGTAACCTCATTGCCTATAACGCCTGCAGAAGTTCAGAATTAGTAACACCACTGGGGTTTTCAAATTCAACCAATATTTTATCAGAAATGTCACACCTTCGTCCTAGAGGCATGACACCGATTACATATTCTCTAAAACAGGCCGTTAACAAAGATTTGCAAGGATACGACGGAATAAAACACATAATTCTTCTAACTGACGGTGGGGAAAATTGTGACGAAAGTCCTTGCGATTATTCAATTGAATTGGTCAAAAAGCGAAAAGACATAAAAATAGACGTCATCGCTTTTAATGTTCATGATGACGACGATTTGGCACAGCTAAAATGTACGGCAGATGTAACAGGCGGACGCTTTAGCGAAGCCGATACTAAAGCACAATTATTCCATACGATGGAAGAATTGGTTCTACCGCATAAAAGCGTAGAAGCGACAATTTATAAAGAATAGCCTATTCTTTGAATTATTTGGATTTATTTCAACATCGTAGAAATAAATCTGATAGAATCATCCGCTAATTCTTTGACGAAATCTTTTGCAATTTTATGCAACGGTCTGCTGTCAATTTTATCAAAAATTGCATAAATCGGATCACCGCCATTGTTAAATCGCATTTGTCGGTCTTTTTTGTTCAAATAATAGCAATGAAAATCCGGCGGAATATCTATTGAGCCGATTGGTTTTTTGTTTCTTTCAATTGCGTCATAAGTTGCTGTCATAGTTTTAACTCTCTATTAAATATCTCTTACATGTATATAAAGTTATTTTTAAAATACGGATTTCAAGCTTAACTTATTTCTTTACAAATTGTAATATTTTAAAAAATGACATATAATAAAAGCAACATGCAGGAAACAGAAAAGCAATATATAGAAGATTTTAAAACATATTTGAGTGTAGAAAAAAATTTTTCGGAGCATACTCTTGCAGCTTATGCCTCTGACATTGTGAGCTACATCCTTTGGCTAGACAATGTAAGCTGCACAAACGTTGATTTTAATAAACTTCGTGAATATTTGCATTTTATACAAAGATTTGATTACAAAAAAACGACTATTGCAAGAAAAGTCGCTTCGATAAGAACTTTTTACAAGTTTTTATTCAGAGAGCGTTATATTGACTCTAATCCGGCATTATCACTTTCTGCGCCTAAGCGTCCGAAATCATTGCCAAAATTTCTAACGCCGGAAGAAGTTGAACAAATACTTAATAATGTAAAAATTGAAACACCTGCGGGTTTCAGAAATCGTGTAATACTGGAACTTCTTTGGGCTACCGGCATGCGTATTTCAGAATTAAGCAATCTTAATTTTGGAGATTTAAATCTTGATGAAAACGAGATTAGAGTATTCGGTAAAGGCGCAAAAGAAAGAATCGTACTTGTTTCTGATAGGGCAAAAGGATATCTGGTTCAGTATATAAATTCAGCAAGAAAACTTATTGCGCCTGAATATAACACCAATGAAATTAACGATGACACCCCTCTATTTATAAACAATACAGGTTATCGTTTACAAAATAAAACAGTTCGAAAAGTTATTAATGAAATTGTTGAAAAAATTGAACTACCTAAAAAAGTTACACCACACGTTTTTCGTCACAGCTTTGCAACCAAATTAATTGAAAATGGTGCCGACTTAAGAGTAGTGCAAGAGCTTTTAGGACACGCAGGAATTTCTAACACACAAATTTATACACACATCTCAATGAAACACATGAAAGATGTTTATGAAGCTGCACATCCACATAGTAAATAAGCAAAAAAAATTAAGGGTACAAAAATTGCACCCTTAACTTTTTTAAATTAGTGAACTGTTAATTTTTTAATATTACCCTTTTCCGCAGCAAGCTTAGGAGCTTCAATTTCCAAAATACCATGTTCCAATTTAGCTGAAGTTTTTTCAACATCAATTTCTTGAGGGAAGTATACAGTTCTTGAAAATTCACCATATCTGAATTCAGATTTTCTGAAACCTTTTGTATCCTCTTTCTTTTCTTCCTCTTTCTTTGCATTAATTGTAATATGGTTTTTATCAATATCTATATCTAAGTCTTCTTTCTTAACACCCGGAAGTTCTGCTCTTACGCTATATTCTTTTTCCTTTTCATGCAATTCAACAGGCATTGCAAACTTTTCAGCTTCTTCTGCTTCATTATAAATATACTCAGGGAAGAAACTATCAAAGTTTCTATTTAATATTGAACTAATTTCATCATTAACTGATTTAATAAATCCATCTGGTGATTTTTTAATTAAGAATTTCATAATCATTCTCCTTTCATATTTATAACCTATTACTTTCAACACTTATATTATTACTCCGGTATTCTAAAAAACGTGTTTTTTTAACCAAAAATTAACAATTTCGTTTTAACACGCACGGACATTAGTTTTGAGTGGGTATAAATGGAAAATTGAAAGTGGAAAATGGAAAATTGTTTTAGATTTTTGAGAAGTTTTGTGCGTTTGAAATGGAACTTTTTTAGAATTATTAAAAGCTTTTTATCAAAACATTTTTTGATGTATAATTCCTAGTATGAAAGCCGATTTACACATACATAGCAATAATTCTGACGGAAGTGATACCGTTCAAGAACTTTTAATAAACCTTAAAAAAAGCGGTGTTGATATTTTTGCACTTACTGACCACGATACGATTGAAGGTTGCAAGGAAATGGAAAAACTTGCACCTGAAAATATTACCTTCATAAAAGGAGTTGAACTGACTTGTCTTTGCGATGATATAAAGTGTCACATCTTAGGCTACGGTGTTGATATCAATAATCCTGATTTACTTGCACTAATTGAAAAAGGGAAACTCCTAAGACGTCAAAAATTGGAAACAAGAATTCAATATTTAAAAGATGTTTTTAATATTGAACTAACGGAGGACGAAAAAAATTGGCTTTATTCAAGAAAAAGTGTTGTAAAAACTCATCTTGCAAATATCCTTGTAAACAGAGGTCTTGCTGGTGACAATGTTTCTGCTATGAAAAAATATTTAGACAATATTAAAACAGGTAACACCCGTTTCGACGGAGAAGAAGCAATCGAAACAATAAAAAAAGCCGGCGGAATTGTTGTTTGGGCGCATCCTATCGGTGGAGAAGGCGAAAAGCATTTAACCTTAGAAGAATTTTTACCAAAATTAGAAAAAATGAAAACCTTTGGCATTCAAGGATTAGAATGCTATTATTCAAGATATGATTTTGACGAAATCGAGTTTTTAACTAAATGCGCCGAAGATAATAATTTGCTTATAACAGGCGGAAGCGATTATCACGGTACAAATAAAAACATACCGATTTTAAGATTGAACACATCAGATACTCCAATTGATGCCTCTAAATTAACATTATTAAAATGTTTATAATTTGTGTTCAGCCTTTTCAGATAAAAATGCTGATAAAAAAGGAATTAAAGTATAATAAATTCCTGCCATAATTAAAATCGGTTTTGCAATTCTGATTCCTTCCACTTGTTTTTCTACATTTGGAAGTCCCTTATTAGCTTTCTTAAAATTTTCTATAAATTTTTCAGTTGGTTTATCCAATAATTTATCAACAACATAGCTGCTTAAGATACTCAAACCTGTTGAGATTGCAGCATTATAAGCCAGTGTTTTTTTTCGTTCTTCTTTAATCTTTTTGCTTCTATTTGTTTCATGAATAAAAGTTGCAGTTGTTAAAACATCCGTCAACGCAACTATATGCATTGGAAAATTTGAATCTTTATATTTTTTAGAAAATTTTTGCATGCCATCTTGATTAATGACTTTAGCAATATTTTTTGCAAGACTGTTTTTTTTACCTTTAAAACTAATATTTTGTTGATATTTTTCTTGCTCTTGCGGAAAAACTTTTTTCATAACAACAGGTAATCCTGCAACTGTTAAAAGAGCTTTTGGAACAGCTGTTGCAACACCCAAACCAAGTTTAAACATTTGAGTTGCAAATGTATAAGCTTTTGAATACTGCAAAGTTTTACTTTCTTCTTTCAAATTTTGAACAGTCTTAGAACTCAAATATTTTTCGGGATTTTTGTCTATTTTTTTTATTGAATTAGCAACTGGTTTTGAAATCCCTAACATCATAAGATAACCTACAAAACTTGAGGCTATTGATTTTGCGCACAAAACTTTTTTATTCTCTTTATCAACATGAGGTGTCATCCAAATTGACAAAGGACGCACGCCTACAGAACATCCAAAGATTGTTGCAGCGGAAAAAAGCGCTCCATTTTCGGCTGCAAATTCTAAACCTTTTTTGAATGTTTTATTGGTATATAATCCCTGAAATGTGATATTTGAATTTACTTTCATCTATTTTTATTAGATAACATAAATATGGAAATTATTAAACAGTTTAAGAAAAGCGAGCTCTTTGCAGTTGCTTGCATATACTTAATTCTACTCGGCAATGTCTTTATTCTGCATGATTCACCAATTGCATTTATTTCAGCCTTCTTCGGCATAACTTATACAATACTTGCGGGAAAAGGTACACCAATTTGTTATATTTTTGGAGTGACAGGTTCAAGTTTTTATGGTTATTTAGCTTTTCATAACGCTCTTTGGGGAAATTTAATTTTATACATGGGATACTATGTTCCAATGCAAATCTTAGGATACTTTAAATGGCAAAATCATTTACAATCAAATTCTTATGAAATTGTAAAAACCTCACTTCGCAAAAAAGAAATTGTATGGCTTGTTATATTATCGTTTTTAGCTTGCATTGTTACCGCTTATATCTTAGCGATTTCAAAAGACAAAAGTCCCATAATTGACTCCATAACAACAGTTTTATCAATTGCAGGCATGTATTTAACTGTTAGACGAGCAATCGAACAATGGTGGTTTTGGATGATTATAAACGGCTTATCCGCAATTATGTGGATAAAAATAGTATTGACAGGAGAAAAAGTTTACTCAACAGTTATTATGTGGAGCGTATATTTCTTATTAGCCATCTATTTTTACATTACTTGGAGAAAAGAAATTAAAAACCATTAAATATTTTCAAATGAATCAATAACAACATCTACGATTGCTGTACCTTTATAATTAATTGCTTTTTCCAATGCAGGAATCAACTCTTCTTTTTTTGAAACTCTTACTGCAAATAAATCATAAGCTTCTGCTATTTTGGTAAAATCAGGATTAATCATCTCAACTTGATAACGGCGATTATAAATTTTTTCTTGCAATTCACGCACCATACCAAGATAACTGTTATTCATAATTATAATTTTCAGAGGAATATTGTGTTCTCTGCAAGTTGCAAGCTCTTGCAAATTCATCTGAAAAGACCCATCACCCGTGATATTCAAAACAAGACTATCGGGATTAGCAATATAAGCCCCGATTGACGCAGGAAGCCCAAACCCCATTGTACCTAATCCGCCCGAAGTTATAAATTTTCTCGGTTTATTAAAATGGAAAAACTGCGCTGTTAACATTTGATGCTGTCCTACATCAGTCACAACAACAGGTTCAAAATATTTTGTAAAATCAGAAACTGTTTCTAAAACAAAAGATGAATGCAATTTTTCTGAAAAATCTTCTTCAGTAATTTCATCACCATCTTCCATTGAATCAATTTCCATCAACCATTTTTCCGGAGCAGAAAATTGAATATCAGAATTAACAAAACAACTTAAAAAATCTTTAATATCAGCAATAATCTCATAATCTACAGGCTTGTCTGCAGACTGAATATTAATGCTGGCTATTTTAAAATTCTTTGTAAACTCATCATTTTTACAAGTCGAACGATCAGAAAAACCTGCGCCCAGTGTAATTAATAAGTCACATTGTTTTAGAGCAGAATTTGCTAATTCAACACCGTTTAAACCTATCATACCCAAATATAATCTGTTTTCTGATGGATAAACTCCAATCCCCATAAGCGTTGAAACAACGGGGCATTGAATTTGAGAAACAAATTGTTCAACTTGCTCTGATGCGTTTAGACAGCCGCCACCAAGCAAAATCAACGGTTTATGTGCATTTTTAATCAACTCTGATAAATCTTGAATTTCTTTAGAAAAATCATTTACAATATTTTTTTCATCATCAGGTTTAGAAACTCTTTCATGGTATTCCGCTTCAAGAAGATTTCTTGCTAATGCGACAACAACAGGTCCTTTAACCGCTGAATTCGCCACCTTAAATGCTTCTTTAATCACTTTTACAATATCATCGTCATGCTTTAGCGTAAAAACTTTTTTACAACAAGATTGCACCATCGCAGGTATATCAACATTTTGAAAAATCTTGCCATTACGACTTGTAGTTGGAACAGCACCCGCTAAAACCACTAACGGAGTCGAATCTGCATAAGCATTTGCAATCCCTGTTATTGTATTTGTGAAACCAGGGCCTGATGTTACCAATACAACTCCGGCTTTTCCACAAACTCTTGCATAACCTTCCGCCGCATGCACTGCAGCTTGTTCGTGACGTACCAAATAATGCTTTATATTTTCGGATTTAGAAAGCTCATTATAAATACTCAAAACAGCAGCTCCTGGGTAGCCAAAAATGCTTTCAACGCCGAGCTCTTCAAGCGTTTTAACAAGCGCTGATGCAGTATTTTGAGTTTTAGTAAGACTTGCTGTTTTCATCATCGTAAAATATTATACATCAAAATCAAATAAAAGACTTGATTTCTATTTTTGTTTTAGGTAAGATAGTTTTGCACTAGAAATTATTATTTTATGTGTAGCGCAGTTTGACTCTGCCGAAGAAAAATTGACTAAATGTCAAGTTTTCTGAGAGGTAGCACTGGTGCGTTTCAAACAAAAAATTGAAAATTGAATATCGGGATGTAGCGCAGTTTGGTAGCGCACCTCGCTTGGGACGAGGGGGTCGCACGTTCGAATCGTGTCATCCCGACCATTTAAAAAAAGACTTTCAACAAAATGTTGAAAGTCTTTTTTTCATAATTATAAACAATCTTACATAAACCAACACACAGATTAAAAAACTTCTTTTTCCATAAAATCAGTCCATTGCTTAATTATTTCTTCTTCAGAAAGCTTATAAGAGATTGGTTCACCAACTTTTAGAGTTACATGTTTTGTAAACGGTAAAAAAGCATAGCCGGTAAAACCACAAATTGCAATCGGCACAATATCCATTTTTGCCATTTTTGCAACCGCAGCAAATCCGCCTTTTATATCTTTAAACGGTTCTTTTTCCTTATAACAAGTTTTGCCTTGAGGAAATATACCAAAATTCCAATTAGTTTTATCTTTAATTGTTTTAATCGTCTTTAATGTTTCCAATCCCGGTTTATCACGATTTACTCCAAAAGACCCCAGACTTATTACTAACAACCTTATGAGCGGATTTTTGTGAGTATATAATTCTTCTTTTGCCATATAAGCAACAGGACGATTAGCGATTAATGAAATTAATGGCGGATCAATGTATGATTGATGATTAGACGTATATATATAACGCTTACTACGATCTATGTTATTCCAACCTTTAATTTTTACAGTATAAAATAACGTTGCTGCAGGCCATACAACAAAATATAAAAACCAAGTTATAAAAATAGTTCTTATTAAACCATAATCTTCTGCGTATCTTCTATTGAAGTTTCTATTCTTTCCAAACATACGTGTTCCTTACTATAAATATTAATGCCTTTAGATATTATACTAAAAGTAATGTTTTCAGTAAACTTTGTTTTTTCACCATCAATATGAGCTAAACAATATTTGTTTAAAATATCTACATTTTTAGCTTTTATATATTCCGTCATAAAATTATTAATCTTTATATTTAGGAAAATTTCCAAAATTACAATAAAAAATAATATCGGATTTTGAGTTTTTAGTAAAAATACATCAAATAAACCATCATATAATTCTGCGTTTTTAGCAATTGAAAAACTTTTTCTATACATATTTCCGGCATTTGCAATAATCACACAGGACGCATTTACTACTCGAGTATTGTTGTCAATTGTAACCGTATATTCTTTGCATTTAAGCCTTAGAGCAAAAATAATTCCGGCTACAAAATATGCAAAATAACCAAATTTATTTTTCAAAGATTGTGGCGTTTTTCCGATAATATCGGCATCGAAACCGAAACCACAACGCAAGATTGATAATTTTTTATTAACTTCCAATACATCGACTTTTGTAATATTTTCATCTTTTAAAATATCAAGTGCCTTTTTAATACTATCAATTCCAAGTGCCGCAGCGAGTAAATTTGCAGTTCCGCAAGGAATTATACCCAAAGTTTTGTCAGTATGAATTATATAAGGTAAAATTTTATTAACAGTGCCGTCACCCCCCATAACAATAACACTATCAAAAAGTAAAAACAGTTGAGGTTCAATTTCGTCAACAGACACAAACTTGAACGATTTTGCGTTGTTCAATAAAAATTTTTGTACTGTCTTTCTATATTTTAAAGCCTTTTTTCTTCCGGCATTAAAATTTGATACAACCAAAACGTTATTCATTATCTACTCCTTGTTGAAAAATTTTTATGTAAATAGATAACAAAAATAACCCCAACAAATAAGCACCGATTACATCCGTCGGATTATGAACCCCAAGCCAAACCCTTGAAAACCCGACAAACAAAATCCAAATTGCAGAAAAAATAATACCTAAATACCGCCACACTTTGTTTTTACAATAATTATGAATAAAATAAATTACCATTCCCCACAAGCAAATAGTAACCAAACTATGACTTGAAACGTAACTAAAACTATGTGGATGAATTGCGAGCTGCATTTCAAATGGCGGTCTTGGTCGATGTACAAGTGGTTTAATTATACAGTTCAATAGAAACGTTACAAGAGGGATTGAACATAAAAAGATAATTGATTTATACTCTCGTTTCTTGAAAAACAAAATACTTCCAACAATCAAAGGCAGAGCAATCATTATTGAATACAATTTGCAATCAGGAAGTAATGGAATCCATAAAGGCAAATTTTTCAAAACTCTTTGCAAATGCAAAATGAAAGCCTTGTCCCATAAATCTATTATGGGACAAGATTTCACAATTATTGAAAAAATTATAAATATTGCAAGTAGCAACAATGATTTTTTCATATTATTTTCCACAACCTGCACAATGTCCTGAACATTTGTGAACCGGTTTTTCTTTTGAGCAGAAATTATCTCTATCAACGTAATATTCACCTTCAAGAGGGAAAATCGTCATCCAAAGATTATTTCTCCAGTCTTCATCAAGAATTTCCTTAACTTCTTCTGAATACTTGTCGATTTCAGAAGTTATTTTAGGATCTGTCAAATACGCAGCCGCATTTTCGTGAGTTTCGTAAGGTTTGAATTCTTGATAATATTTTCTCAAAACGTCAGGTCTATCAACAATCATACAAGGTCTTAACATATTCCCGTCTTCATAAGGAATACCATCTCTAATAGCTTTCATAAACGGAGCAGCAAGAGCTTCTGTAAGAGTGCAATTTTTAACATTATGTGTTGCCAAGTGAACAAAAGTACAAGGTTCAACATCTCCATTTGGATTAACGTGAACATATTGTCTTCCGCCTGCAATACAACCCATCATTTCAGGACCGTCACCCCAGAAATCTACAGTCATCATAGGTAGTGTATTTCTTGCATTGTAAACTGCTTTCAAAATTTGTTGTCTTTGCTTTGCATTAGGAACTAGGCTTACGTCCGGACTATCTCCGACCGGTACATAGTGGAAGAACCAAGACCACAAACAACCTTTGTCTGATAGCATTTTCATGAATTCATCTGATGTTACTTCGTCACAGCTTTTTGACGTTGCCGTAATACTTGCACCAAAGAACACACCTGCTTCACGCAACATATCCATTTTTTGCATTACCATATCAAAGCAACCTTCACCACGAACGGCATCGTTATCTTCTTTTAATCCCCAAAGAGAAAACATTGGGTGAACGTTTCCTAATTTTTGGAGTTTTTTTACAACTTTTTCTGTAATTAATGAGCCGTTTGTGAAGGTAATAAATGCACAATCATTAAATTCTTCTGCTAATTCTAAAAATTCTTTTCTAGCAAAAGGTTCTCCACCAACAACAGGGATAATGTGAATACCCATAACATCTCGAGCTTCAGTGAAGATTTCTCTCCATTTTTCTTTAGAAATATCGTCATTTACATTGTACTCATGAGCCCAACAACCTTTACAATGGAAGTTACATCTTTTTGTGATTGAAGATAATAAAACTGTAGGTGGGAAAAATCCGTTCTTTTCGTTGAATTCAGAACGTTTTCTCAAATTGTCACCATAATATCCGTTAACAAAAAAGTTTTTAATCCATTTGTTACGACAATTTGGGTGTAATTCTGTCAAAATCTTTTTCCACCACAAAAGATGCGGATGTTCTGATTCAAATAACCATTGCATTCTTCTTGCGTGATTAATTCCGCCTTTAGAACCTGCAATTTTTTCAAAGATTTTTGCAAGGTTGATAAGTTTTTGCTTGCTGTAATGCTTGCCCAAATAATTTAACGTTTGGTCAATTACAAAATTATTGAATTTTAGTTTTAATCCGTCAAAACAACCCATAGAGTTTGACTGCCAAACAGTTGCTTGTTTTTCTACTCTCATTTCCTACCCTTTCTATACGAGAAATTCATTTAATATATTTTTATTCATTTCTTTAATCATAATTTTAACTTGCTTGCACAATTTCGCATCAGTTTTATTTACTGTTATAATTCGACAGGCTATTGCGTAATCCAAGGAATCTTTGATAACCTGCCTCAAATGGCGAGAGCATCGCTCGAATTTTTTTATTTACTTATACTAAAACTTCTTCTAGAATTGGTTTGTTTTTCTTTTTAATAATTTCTTTTATATTTTTGTATAATGTAGCATCTGTTTTACCAACCTTAGCAAAAAGAATAGTTGCATCTGCCTTAGCTACACTATCTACTAATTCTTCAGAAATATCAGCTTTTATTAAAGCTAAATTCTTAAATTTGCTAAACAAGTTTATTATTTGTTGTTCCGGATTATTGAAAATAATACAACTGATATTTTGTTCTTTATTTTCTAATAACATTTTCTGAATATTAAAGAAATTGTTATTATCATTGTAAATAATATTTTCATCTAACTTTGAGAAAGAAAGTTTTTTATCCAATATTTCTGCTAAAATAATTGCAAATAAAGATGCAATTGCTCCAAATACGATTCCTAAAATAATATTCATTAATAATTTAGGAGAAGAATTTTCAAAATCTCTCAATTGAACAGGTTCTTTTAGCACAAGAACTTTTGATGAGTCAGACATCTCTTGCACCATTTGTGCCCATTGTAGCTTAGTCGCGATTTGCGTTAACTTTGCTTCCTCTTCAGCCACTGCAACTTGAGATTTAGCTCCGGATGAATATTGACCCTGTATTGAAGATAATGCTTGACGAGCAGATTTTGAAACTCCGCTTAATGCTGCTAAATTTCCGGCTCCTGTAATAGCAGTTTGTGGTAAACCACTTGTTGCATTCATTTGCTTATTCAAACCTGCTTTAACCTTGTTATACTCTTTTTGCAAAACTTGAGTATCATTTTTTGCCTTGTCAGTGTGTAAGTCACGACTTACTTCTATGTAATTTGATATAATTGAACAAACAATATTATATGCAACGTCAGGCTTTTTTGATTTGTATTCAATAGTTACAACATTTGTACCTTTTTTGTTTTCAATTGATATATTTTTCTTTAAAAAAGCTGCTGTAGAAATATATTCTCCTTCTTTTTTATTAGGAATAATACCCCATTTTTTCTTTATAACTAAATTATTTTCTCTAATGACTTTGTCAATTACAAGTGGAGATTGCATTATTTCTAATTCATTAGATAACCCTCCAGAAGCTCCTGACATAAGAGCTGCCATTCCACCGCCAGCACCAAGTTCTTCAATTGCATAAGGGTTTATGTCAACAAGGTTTGTATTATTGGATTTATTAATATATAAATCAGCATTTACTTTGTATTTTTTAGGCATTATAAATGTAAGCAAAATAAAAAATGCTAGTACTGAACAGAATACTTTTAATATTAGTGTTTTACGACTCCAAAATATCATAAAGATTTTTTTGAAGTCTATATTTAAGTCTTCATCCAGTTCATCAGGTTGCATGTAATACATGTTTTGTTGCATAAATTACTCCTCTTTTTTAATATTATATCTCAAATATAAGATTATTTTATAACAGTTTACAAAAATAACTTGCAATCGCAAGTTGAGATAAACAAAAAGGCTATTCTATACTTCAAAAAGAAAACTAAGCATTTCCCCTTTAAGAAAGGTTTAAAATTTATAAAATATTTTGAAGTATTTAATGCCGGAAATTATCCGCAAGGCAAATTTACAAAAGAAGAAGTGCAAGAACTTGCAAATATTTATTAAGGCTAACTAAGAATCCTTTCGATAAAATACTGAGTTATATAAATTCTTTTTTATATTCTTTTTTTAAAATATTCTAAAATTTCCATTGTATTCTTGGCAATAAATATGTTTGGATATTTATTAACATCTTGACTTGACTTAAAACCAAAACCATATGTAACACCTATAAATTTAATTCCAAGTTTTTCTGCCGCGGTTGCATCATGTAAACTATCCCCTATCATAACATTTTTTTGCTTTAAACTATTAAGATTGGACATACATTTTTTTATAATATCTAACTTCGTTAATTTATTGTCATTATCAGCACCGCATATTGAATCAAAATATTTGTCAAAATTAAAAAACTTTACGATTTCATTAATATTATCCTGTCGCTTGTATGTTGCTATTCCGAGTTTATATCCGTTTCGTTTAAGGTAATCTAGTAATTCAAAAACTCCACCATAAACTTCAGCATTAAATACATCACCTCGTTTGTATTTATCTCGATATTCTTCAGCACATTTTTGGGATAAAAATTCGTCAGTTCCGCAAAAATGATGGAAAGAAGCTTGAATTGGAGACATTCCGATAAATTGTTGCATTTCTTCATCATTAAGTTTTTTTAAATTAAATTTTTCAATTACATAATTAACTGAGTTTATAATTCCCATTCTTGTATCAAGTAGTGTGCCGTCGACATCAAATATTATTGTATTAAACATTTTATACCCCCCTAACTTTAGTAATATTTTTTTTAATTAGTAAATAGACATAATGTAGTGCTATTGGTCCAGAAATACCGACTAAGGTGTATATGATCCACCATCCTTGTGCTGTTGTATGACCAATTGCATGTGTGTATAAAATTGAAATTGGTTCATTATATAAGTAAACATGCAATGCTGTTACAAATTTAAAAAACATAACGTGTAAACACAATATTGTTAAAGTATTAGCTCCAATGTAAGAAAAAATATTTGATATAACTATCTTCTTATTTAATACTTCAGAAATTGATAATACAAAAATAAAACCTGTAATAGATGTAATTGTTATTATTAGAGGATTATAGTATTGATTAATATAAAGCTCCGTTCTATAAGGATATTGATATATATAAGCTAACCATAGAATTAAAAACGATACAAAAAAACTTGGATAAGACATTTTAATTTTATTATTGAATTTTCTATAGCATATTCCAATATAGAAGAAGAAACTGGATGTAAAGATTGTTCCAATTTGATAAAAATTAAATTTAGCCAGAGATAAGAAATAACCAATTAAGAAACAAATAAAATACGTAAAAAATCTTGCTATTTCAAAACCTTTTTCTGTTTTGAATATTTTTTTATTGATATAATGCCCTATTGCAGAAAAAATTACTACAAAAAATAAAACTTTCAAAAACCAAGTAGGACCTGCTATTGGCTCTCTCGAGTACATAACCAGTATTTTCCACAATTTGTCAAACACAACAGACAAACTTAATTGAGCTACATAGTCATATCCTCTTTCAAGTATAGGAGTTTCAACCGTTTTAGCCATATAGAAGTTTAATTTTATAAAAAGATTTGTACAAAACAAAAATACCATACTTGTCAACACGTATGGCAAATAGAGTAATCTTATTCTCCTTTTGCAAAAAACCATTAAATCTTTTTTTTCTATAACTGTCTCCACTTTGAAAAAGTAACCTGAAATAATCAAAAATAATGGCATATGAAACATATATATAAAGGTTGAGTACTTAAAGCAAGCATGTCCTAAAACAACCAAAATAATACCAATTCCTTTTGCAATATCAAATACAGGATTTCTTTTTGTACTATTTTGCATTACATTCATCCCGAATTTCGTATTTTGATGGAGTTAAAAATTCTATCTGGATGTATTTGCGAAAATCTTTAATTGCATCTGCCGTTGCTTTATTCATATCTTGAGAGTTTTCATTTCTATGATAAAATTCAAAGTTACTGTCATAGTAAGTATTAGTTTCATCTGAAAAACCGTCACAACCAGCAAGATAAACCTTCTTTTTATTCAATTTTATCAACAGCTTCAGAAATATATAAAGAGAATTGTAACCGATAATTGTATCTTTTGAATATAAATCGTTCCAGTTAATTACGTGTTCCGCGATGTTGTACTTGTCATTAATATTACTTGTTATTATAAGATTTTTATCATTTTCTCCAGAACAAAACTGCTCATATCTTTTAGAGTTACTAAAGAAAACAAAATTTGAATTAAAGATTTTATTAATATGATTTAACGAGAATATAATAGGGTCTGTGTTTTCAACAAATGATTTTATATTATAAGACTCATCAATTACTGATTTTCCAGGACCAAGAAGTAAAATAGTTTTATCAGAAAGAAGATTTTTTAACAATTCACGTGTATTGGAATCATCAATTGAATTTTGCTGATAATCTAAATACAAATTCTCAATATAATCTTTGTCAAAAATAAGTTTTTTTGTTTCATCAATTTTACTTACAATATTGTGAATATTTTTAACAGTCAATAAATTTTTCCCTAAAAGATAATGAACATAATTCGGATGACAATCATTCAGTGCCGAAATATAAAACGGCAACTGATATCCCCATTTATACTGTGATGCAAGTGACATGATTTTCATATCTATTATGTCCAATATTTCTGCTATATCATAATTCTTGCCAAAGTTTTCGTTTAAATACATTGCAAGCAATTCTGTATTACAATTACCCGCACTCTTTCCCATACCATATAAAGAAGCATCAAAAGTTAATTCTCTTTTACAATTATGATTAAGTAGTTTTATTGAATTTGAATAAGCGAGTTGAAAATTATTGTGCGAATGATATGCAATTCCAATATCTGGCAACAGGTTATTATCCATTAAATAGAAATAACGTAAAACTTTTTCATCATGCATCAGACCATAACTGTCAACAATAGACAATGCTTTAGGATGAATTTCATTTATTTTTTCTATAAGTTCCAGCATTTCTTTGTCAGAATAGGATGTAATTGAAACCGGTTGAACATATAAATCATACCCTTTTGCAATAAGTTTATTACAGTATTTCATTGCTTCTTCAAGTTTCGGTTTTCTGAAGGTTACTCGCAAAATATCTATAAATGAATCTTTGCAGAATCCTATTTTCTTTTCATCACAATCTCCAAAGTCTATCATAGCAGACATTTGTGTTTTTTTGGAAAATCCCTCAAACATTTTATTTATATCTTCAGTAGATGAAAATATTGCTCTATCCGAATTGTAACTGTCTTTATCTCTTATATAACCAAGTTCTACAACATTAATATTAGCATTTTGGAGTTTATTTACTATCCACCGGATACTGTCATATCCAAATTTCCAGTTATTAACGTAACCGCCGTCTCGAAGTGTGCAGTCCAAGAATTTAATATTCATTGTATATTCCTTCTTTAATAATATTTGTTACGTAATCTAAATCTTTTTGTGTATCAACCGATAAACTTTTTACATTTTCTGCTATTATAAATTGCAACGTCTTTCCGTAATCCAAAAATCTTAAAGTATCAATTCCCTCAATAATCTCAAATTTTCCAGGGTTAGAATTTACATAAAAATCAAGCATTTTTTTGTTATAACCTATTATTCCGATATGCTTATAGTACTCGTAATTAATGGATTTAAAAGGATATGGAATAGGAGTTCTGGACATATACAAAGCTTTCAGATTATTATCAAAAACAACTTTTATATTAGAATTATCCATAACTTCAACAGGGTTTGTCATCTTGGTAATTATGTTCGTACCAAATTCAACATCCTGGGGTACCTCATACGGAACCGCCATTGTCAAAAGTTCATATTGAATCAGCGGTTCATCTCCGTTTACTTGCAAATAAAAATCAGCATCAATGCTTTGTGAAACTTCTTGCAACCTACTTGCAGCAGTACTGTGTTCTCCTGTCATAAAAGACGGTATTTCAAATTTATCACAACACTCAACAATTCTTTTATCATCTGTTGCTACAATAATTTGATTAATTTTTTCTGCTTTTCTAACTCTGTTATAAACCCACCAAATCATTGGTTTTTCACAAATATCTTTTAATGGTTTTCCGGGTAATCTAGTAGATGCGTACCTTGCTGGTATTACTGCTACTGTTTTCATAATCTATACTCCTATTTAACAAATTACAAGCATTGTAACATGAACATAATGATTAAAGTATAACTATTTATATAATTACTTAATAAAATACTTATTACTTACTCCACAATTTATATTTTTTTATTGCTAAAACCCTATAAGATAAAATCAAACCTTCGGTTAAAATTGTTAAAATTGCTACTTTATAAATATTTAACTGGTTTAAAGTTAAAAGAATAAATAAACTACAAATATGAAAAACAACCCCTATTAGTATTGAAGAATTTGCTTCTTTCGAATGATTCATAGCTGCTAACAACGGATAACCGACCATAGCAGAAACAAATGAAAATAATAAAGTGACACAAAATATTTGCAATACTTTATAAGCTTCAATAAGACCTTCACCATAAAATAATTTTACAAAAAATTCAGCGTTTATAAACATAAACAATGTTATCAAAAAGAGAATAATAACAGTAGGATAAAATATTTTTTTGAATTTTTTAATATTTTTGTTTTTTGCAATATAAGGATATAAAACCTGACTAATTGGAACCGAAAGTCCAACTAAAGCATAATATATTTTTTCTGCGGCAGTATAATAAGCAACCGCTACTGGATTGGTTATTAAACCTATGATAAATGAATTTGTATTTGTACTTCCAGTTGCAGCAATTCTCGATAAGAAAAATTCACTACTATATTTAAATTGATGTACAATTTCTATCTTTGACGGAATTATTATTTTTAGGTCAAACCGTTTACAAGCAATGTATATTCCGATGATACCAGCTATCATAAATCCCAAAGAATTTAAAATAGCCACTAATATATAATCCTCTGGAGATTTAACAAAAACAAATATCAAGATTAAAAAAATGCATTTTGCAAGAACATTTAATAGTGTTATATATTTCATATGTTCAATACCCTGAAAAAACCAAATAGGGTAAAAGGCATTTCCAATAACCATAAAAAATGTCAAATAAAATAATAACCACTCATGGTAAAATTTTGGAATAAAAAATACTAAAACCGTCATAATTATTAAACAAAATAGGATAAGTATAAATTTTATTAACATTATAGAATTGAAAATTTGATTGATTTTATTTTTATCATTCCTGTTAATTGATATTTCTTTAACAGCAGATAAACCAAAACCATAATCAGTAATAATAATAAAATATTGAATCATTGCTTGAGCCCAGAATACCAAACCGAATTTTTCGGCTCCGAGAACCCTTGAAAGGTACGGCAACGATATTAGCGGTATCACATAAGAAATAACTTGTGTTATTGTCAAGGCTGCAAAATTTTCTATTAGAATTCTATTATCAGATTTTTTAGTCATTAATATTCCTTTTTAATCTTGATCTAAGTCTATAAATAAACCCCTTAAACCAACGGGATTAACCGAAATTATTTCTGTTTCAGGATAATATATATCTCTAAATTTTTTTAATTCTTTCCAATTTCGTATGAGAGTGTGATTTTTTCTTATTGTACCTTTATTTTCATCAAAATGTCCCCAAGTACAGTCACAACCAACAATATAAATTCTTTTTGGATTTGTATATAGTGCAAACTGCATAGCAGCAAAAACTACAGAGCCCGCACATTCTATATAATTACAATCAATATCTTTATAAAACTTTGGTGGCATATATTCTTTACAGTGTTGGAAGTATTGTCTAGCTCCACATTTTAAAACAATCTGCTCCGGAATAACACATTCTGTAAGAGATTTACCCGTATCCATCCATACTTCGGGTGCAATTCCAAAAAACTTGGTTATTTTTTTATATTTTTCATCTGCAAGTTCGTTAATATAATTTTTTATAACTGCATAATCCTGCATAAATATATAATTAAGTTCGATTTTATCGCAGAAAAGTGCTTTATTTAAACCTACTGTAATAACATTTTTCAAAGGTTTATATTTATTCAAAGACGGCCCAGTTGCTACAATGGCGATATCTTTTCCAACGTTACAATTCTTATACGGCGAAAATGTTTTATCATGGATTTTGGCAATATCCATCAAGTATAAAATATCACGTTCATTAAGTATCTTTTGTTTGTAATGTGAAATCTTTCGTAATCTCGCTCTATCCTGACAACTTCTGACAAAATTTTCGAATTTTGCATTTCGTTCCATAAAATATCTAATAATATTTTTAATCATCATTTGTCTCCTCTAAAACATCTTTAACAGCTTGAAGATACGCATATCCGTACTTTTGATCCGGCTCAAGATGCGCTCCTTCCGCCCACTCATTCCAGGCGTTAATAAATACGAGCTGTTCATCTTTTGTGTGATTGATTTTTGTCCAAGTTACAATATCATTAAACCAAATTTTAAATTCTTTCGGTGTCATATCAAACACATAACATCCCTGTTTGGCATAGGCTTTTCTTGGTGAGTTATCCCAACCGGGATAAGTACACCTAAAGGTTTTATAATCATTCTTTGTTGCAAGATGTTTATTATTTTCAAGAGCTTTTTTGATATCTATAATTCTTCCGCCAAAATTTGGATTTACAAATCTGCCTTGTAAATTAGAAGAATATGTATTTATAGGCAAATTTTGATGTGTAAATTCAATTACACCATCGAAGTTTAATTCTTCAACTTCTATTTTTCCCTGTCCTGAATTTGACGTAAGAAGGTACGCATCCTCAAATCCTGCGGTTTTTATCTTTTTCCGTAAGTTGGAAACGAATTTTTTAAAGCGTTTAAATTCAAAAAATTGCGATTGATACAATATTATGAGAGGTTTATTTCCTATTTTTATATACCTTTTATCAGAAATATATTTTAGAATGTCATTTGCGAATTTATCGTCATCATCATCTAGAAGTTTTTGTTCTTTTATAATTTTTTTTTCGTTTCCTTCGCCCCAAATATTTGTCCAAGTTTCATTTGTCCACATAAGACAAAAAGGAAAATTCAATTCTTTATTATTTAAAAAATTTAATATTGGTTTTTCAAGCAAAGTATCACCTGAAAACCAATAATAATAAAAGCAAAAACCATATATACCATACATTTTAGCAAGTTCTATCTGACGAGACATTATATCATCATGCGATAAATCATAAAAACCAACATCAATCGGCAAATGTGGTTGATAATGTCCAGTAAACTGAGGTATGGTCTTTGTAACTTTGCTCCATTCTGTAAAACCTCTCCCAAAATACTTGTTATTAACTTCTGTTTGGTGAAATTGAGGCAAATAAAATGCCAGTGTTTTAATATTGGTCTCAACACCATGCGTTTCATTTGTTAAAGGCACAAAATCTTCAGATTTACTAAAATTTGAGTTTATTATATAATCTGCATATTTGATTTTTAGTGATTTTGAGTTGTTTAATAATTTCCACATTATTTTATTTGAATTTTTCTGCCAAAAATTGTTTATATAACGAGAAACACGTATAGTATTCCGTTTTATTTTATTAAGCATTATCTCTCCTTTCTTGTGTTGTAATAAATATTTATTCCGGCTATAATACCAAGAATAAATGAAAAGTAACCTGCAAATTCTCCATCATATAAGAACACTACAATTTGATAAGTAAGCATGAAAATACAACTTGAAATAAATGCTTTATCGTATCCGTATAAATGATTAAGCAATATCTTAGCTCTGTGTATAGTTTTTATAAAATAAGCATAAAGCAATGTAACACCAATAAATCCGGTTTCACATAACGTTGTCCAAAACAGAAATTTGTTTGCTCCGCTTCCAGTACCAACAGATGATATCAATTGTGGAGTAAGCGGTAATGGAGAGGATTCCAATTGTTTTAATAGAAACCGTTCTATATTTCCATATCCTATTCCTAAAATTGGGTGTTGTAATGCTATGATAAACTGATTACATATACTTATAATTCTTGTTGCAAGAGAGGTTTCTGCATATATGAATACTCTGATATCATGAATACTTGCGAGAGTTTTTGAAATTCTTTCTAAATACGTTCCTTGTATATTAATGTTTGACAATATTATTGCTGCTACAATAAACATTATACCGAAAGACAATAGGAATATTAATTTTGATGTTCTTTTACTCGTAATAAAAAAATAAATTATAGTAAATAATACCGCAAAAATTAAAAATATAGGCGACAAAGTCGCAATTATCATCCACCATGCTAAAATAAACATGCTTTTTTTTAATATTATATCTAAGAAAGATGATCTAAATATTTTATATTTATTTTTTGAAAATTCATATATTAAAGGAAGATTAAAACATATAAAGTTAGCAAAATACGAAGGTTCAGTAAAAACAGACTTTGTTCTTGCTATATGAATAATTTCGCCATACGCTAGCCTCCTCGTATTAACGATAAATGTATCAAAGAAATTTTCTAAAAACCAAATTCCAGAATGTAACAATATAAAATCAATGCTTCCTATAATTAACATTATAAATACATACAAATAGTAATACTTACAAATATTTGTTATAGAATTTTGCCGTATTAATAAAAAACCGAGATAACACGGAACTACTGAAAGTATCATATGATATATAAAATAAAAAAGAAAACTTCCCCATTTATAATTTCCTGATACGCAACTTATAAAACCTGACAAAAAACACCATATCATCCACAATAGTAAAATTTTTATAACAGGAGTTTTAAAAAATATTATTATGTCAGAAACACATTTTTTAAATTTTATTAGCGTATAAAAAAATGAAAAAATAGCAAATATGACTATAGAGAAACGTAATCGAACATTTGATATAAGCAAACAGCATCCAGGTAATGTCATTATTAAAAATAACAAGAACTTGTTTATTTTATTCACATTTAATGAGATTTTTGTCATTGTTATTTTGTTCTCCATACAGGAATTTGAATTCCAAATAAAATTATCGTTAAAAATCGCCTTCTTTGATAATATTTATATTTGAATTTAAAAACATAATAAAAATCAAATTTTATAGAAAATTCTTTGAAAAGTTTTTCAATTTTTAAAAATTTATTATCAAATAATACCTTTTGTTTAAAACATTTATTTAATAATTTATCAGTTTGTACTTTATGTTTATTTCGTAGAAAATAATCTATATTTGATTTTGACCAACTTCCATCCCACCAGTGAATTGTATACGTGTTTTGAGTAACAAAACTTTCTCTTTCATTTAAACCAATTGGAATAGGATAAAAATATTCTTGTGGTAATATTAAAATATCATCATTTTCAGTAATCTCAGTAGAAGGATTTAGTTTATAATACTTTTTTATTACAAAAGTTGCTATTTGCGGAATTGTATATAATTTTGAATACCAAATTGCTTCATTATAAAAATCTAACATTTTTTTTATGAGAAAATTATCTGCTACTGCTACTACTACTCCAACTGCAATATTAATATTTAATTGGTCTTCCCAACCTAAGATAAGTTTGTTTTGATTTAGTAATTCTGTAATATCTTTTTCCACTGTTATATCGGTATCAAAATAAACTCCACCATGCTCGTATAAAACTTTTAATCGAGCATAATCCGCAACATAAGCCCACATTTTATTTTCATAACAAGTTTTAAACCAAAGATTATTTTTACATTCTTTCTCTACATCAAACAGTTTTTCATTATGTTCATTTATTTCAACTATTTCATAGTCAGGTAACATTTCTTTCCAGTTATTTATACAATCAATAACCTTTTGTGGTTTTTTATTACCAAACCAGCAATAATAAATAACCATTGGAATACTCATTATATATACTCCTTCAGGCTTTTCTCAACCATTTTATTGACTGCAAATTCTTCCTTATAAAACTTTTGACTATTAAAAGATAAATTTTTCAGATGATCTTTTTCATCAAAAAATTTCATTAACTGTTTACAACAATCAATAACATCTTGTCGTTTTACTAGATATCCATTGCAATTTACGCATTCTGAATTTCCACCTACATCAGATACTAAAATCGGTAAGCAAGCACGCATTGCTTCAATTATACCAATTGGCAAGCCTTCCCAGTTTGATATAAGTGCATAGACATCATAATCTTTAAGAATTGGTGTTACGTCTGATATTTCACCTTTATATTGTATATTTGAACAATTAGTTTCTTCGATTGTTGACAAAACTCTGTCTAACTCTTCTCCATATCCGTATAAATCAAGTTCAATATTTAATCCTTCTTTATTTAATTGATTTACGGCGTTTATAAGTGTATATGGGTCTTTTTGTGGACAAAATCTTGAAATCATAACGATTTTTAACTTATCTTTAGAAAATTCTTTTTTCTTAAATTCATCAGGTATATCAGAAATTCCATTATGAATAGTAATAAATTTATTCTTAAAAAAAGGCATAACCTTCAATGCAATTTGTCTATCATATTCTGAAACACAAATTATTTTTTTCGTTATACTTGCTAACAATGTTTCTAAAATCTTATAAAATTTCTGCTTTCCTTTTGATATTCCATCGGTAAAAGCCCAACCATGAGCTGTAAATATTACAGGAGTAAAACTTAATGCTCCACAAATTCTACCTACAATTCCACCTGTTGTAGAATTGCAATGAATTACACCCGGTTTAATTTTGTAAATTATTTTTAATGTTTCTAAATTAGATTTGATATGTTGTGCTATATCAAAAATACTATTTGTCATCGGAACAAAGAAAACATTTTTTTCTAAACCTAATTTTTTAAGTTCTTCAGAAAAATAACCTTCATTTGACATAATAAAAAAAGGTTCATAATCTTGTGGCAAAGAAGTTACTATTTCTAGTAAATATTTAGTAACACCACCGAGGTCAGATTTAGTAACAATATATAAAATTTTCTTACCCATGTCTGCCTCCTAGTGCTAAGAATACGGCTTTTACAAGAATTCCTATTTCCCAGAATAAATTGCGATGTTTTAAATAGTAGAAGTCATATTGCAATTTCTCAGTTACATCATCTTCATTAACGCAATGCCCTTGATTAATTTGCGCCCAACCTGTCCAACCTGTTCTTGTCCACATTCTAGCGGCATAACCTTTAATATCTTCTGAATACAATATAACCAAGTCATCCCACTCTGCTCTAGGACCAACAATTGACATTTCACCCTTCAAAATATTTATCATTTGTGGAATCTCATCAAACCTAGCTTTTCTCACAAATTTACAGAACGGAATCACTCTATCATCCTCATCTTGATTTTCTGCATAACCGCCTTTTTTCACATTCTTCGGCACATAATCATTCGCATACATCGTTCTAAGTTTGTAGCACTTGAAAACTTTTCCACCCTTACCAACTCGATTCTGAGTATAAAGCGGATTCTTACCGTCTGTTAACCAAACTCTAATCGCCACAGTCAGTGTAATCGGCAAGGTTACAGTCAAAATAATTGTTGCAGCGATTATGTCGTAGATGCGTTTGCAGATGTCGTAAGCAAGTGAGCGGTTTTTCATGAAGTTGAAAAACAAGCCATTGATTGACATTCTGTCGATAAAATATTTCCCTGTTACCATTTCATAAAATTCCGGCATTGTATAAAGTTTCACTCTGCGCGGAATAGAATTAACCATTTCCGTCAGCAAAGCTTCATCCATTCTTCTATGTATCGCAACAATCACGATATCAACAGACTTTTCTGCAATAATTTTATCTAAGCCGTCTTGCATTGTATAAATTTGAGTCGAATCAGAAACACAAACATTATCATCATTAGTATCTTTAACAAACCCGACAACATTCATCCTCAATGCTTTTTTCGCCATAATCTCATCAGCAATAAGTTTTGCATTCTTGTTTGTACCCATTATTAAAATGTTTTTTACTCGTTTGAAATTGAACAAATAATAATGAAAAATTATTCTATAAACTTTCAACAGTGCAAAAATCGTAATTGTATTAAGAATCAAGAATTTTGCAAGGCTAAAATTAAGATTGAAAAACGCAAGTAAAATTGCAGTAGGAATTTGCGAGAAAATCACACCTTCAAAAAGCAAATAACAATTTTTGAGCGTGTTATTGAACTCTCTAATTTTGTAATTAGATTTCAAAAACAGAGTAAACAAGCCTGTTGCAACGATTAGCAAAACTGTCGGAATCAAAAGTTTTGGCATCAAATTGAATTTGGCATACCAAAAGTAGCTTGAAAATCCGAAAATTAAAGCGTCATACAAAAGCATTATTATTACTGATTTTGATAAAGTTTTCATCGTTTTCCTACCATCTTGTTACTACAAACGCTGTTGCTATAATTGACGCTAAGCCTTTAAGTGTATCGCAAAGCGGAGTTAACCAATCATTGCCGGCAATTTTTCTTGGAACAACAATTGTATCCCCTTGAGCAACCTTAGTCCAACCGTGAGCCTTAACTGCTCTACCGTTTACACCGACTTTGTATAGTCTGAATCGTGCAGCGTTTGGAGTATAGCCACCAACTTCTTTGATATAACCTTTTACACTCATTCCGTTTCTATAAACAAAGGATTGTTCGTTATAAACTTCGCCCAAAACGCTAACATGGTTTGACATTCTTGGAACATAAATTTCGTCACCGTCTTGAACTTCAATATTATCAACATCTCTTACTTTGCTTAAATTGTTGCTTTTGATATTCAAAGCAATTTGACCTGTATACTTATTTCTATAATCATTCTGTTCTTCTTTAAGCATTGTAATCATATTAGCTTTAGCTTCCATAGAAGAATCTGTTTGTTTGTATCCGCTTGCTAATCGGCCTTCTAATAAACTAATATCTCTATCATTGTTTTTGCGCGCCAAATCAACTTGTTTTGTTTGGATATTTTTTCTTACAAAAACTGTTCCTCTCAAATCAGCATCTTTTGTAAGTCCGTCAGCCATTGTAATCATATCTACAAGTCTTTTACCTTCAACAAAACTAAATACTCCAGGATGAGTAACAAAACCTGAAACTTTTACATTTTTAATTGTTTCGTTGCTTCTTAGAGTTCTGAAGAAAATTTTATCTCCAGGCATTAGAGATATAGACTTAATAGTATTTCCGTTAATCATAATATCGTACAAGTAATAAACTTGAGTTGAGCCATCTTCTCCTAAAATTTCAACTGCTACATTTTCTGCTGAAATAACACGAGCTTTACTTGTAGTTCCGCCTACCAAAGCAGGAGTATCAGCAGATATGAAAGACACATTTTCCAAGGAATA
>CAKVGW010000011.1 GCA_934747325.1 uncultured Candidatus Melainabacteria bacterium
TCATTCATAAAGCCATTTACAAAAATGTAAATTACTAACGCAATTCCTAGCCATTTCATAAGTTTGTTCCTTTCTTTGTTTGTTCACAAACTTATTATAAATTGCTTTTCAAAAACCCGCTCCCAAATTCTTGACTTCAATTGGTATGAGCGGGTTTTAGAGTTTGATTTTAATATGCTTTAGAAAAAATATTGAAATATTATTTAGCTAATTCAACTTTGTGAATAATTATTGGAGAATCTTCCCTATCCAAATCCTTTTCTCCTGTAATAATAACTTGATGATTAGTTTGCAATAATTTATCAAATTTTTTAATTTGTTTATCAAAACAAACACAATCTATTGTTCCTGTTTCATCTTCAACAGTTATAAAGCGTATGAATTTATTTGGATTTAATTTTGTTGGTATTTGATTTGTTTCAATAATCGTCCCACAAATTGATATCTCTATGGAATGTTCATCATTTGACAATTCTTTCACTTGATTGCACTTTACTAATTTCATAAGTTTGTTCCTTTCTTTGCTTGTTTACACATTTATTATAAATAGCTTTTCAAAAACCTGCTCCCAAATTCATCGTTTCGGTATCTATCAGAGAGTTTAAGACCTGTAACATACTCCAAAACTAACAAATAGCTTAGATTTACCACAATTACCATTGACAATATCTCTAAAATCTATGTCTTATTTGGGATTGACCAGATTTACCGCAAAAACCGATGTGTAATATTGAGTTTTGCTTAATCTCTGAAACCCTCTAAAATCAACAAAATTTTTCAGCAGTCCCAAAACAGTCCCTTTTGAGACTAAATTCACTTATTTTTAATGTTGATAAACAGGGTAAAAAGGCACTAAAAAAGAGCCTTTTCGGCTCTTATTAAAATGGAGCGGGAGACGAGGCTCGAACTCGCGACATCCTCCTTGGCAAGGAGGCATTCTACCACTGAATTACCCCCGCTCGGTATATTTCTATAATACATGCTGATATTTTAAAGTCAACTGATTTTTTTAATTATTCAATTATTAATTAAATAATTAATTTTTTGTTTATTTTTTTAGGTTTTCTTGAAAATAATGATTTAATAATAATGTAGTTAGTATGTTTAAGAAAATTAAAAACTTTTCTAAATTACTAATTAACCTTTAAACCGATAAACTTATTGAAAAGGAGATATAAATTATGGCAAAAACAATTGGTATTGACTTAGGTACAACAAACTCAGTTGTAGCAGTTATGGAAGGTGGTAAACCTACCGTTATAGCAAACGCAGAAGGTATGAGAACAACTCCTTCTATCGTTGGTTTTTCTAAAACAGGTGAAAGATTAGTTGGTCAACTTGCAAAACGTCAAGCAATCTTAAACCCTGATAAAACAATCGCTTCAATCAAACGTCATATGGGTGAAGATTACAAAAAGAACATTGATGGAAAAGATTACACTCCACAAGAAATTTCTGCAATGATTTTGAGAAAATTAGCAGATGATGCAAGTGCATACTTGGGAGAAAAAGTAACTTCTGCAGTAATTACTGTTCCTGCTTACTTTAACGATGCTCAAAGACAAGCAACAAAAGACGCAGGTAAAATCGCAGGCTTAGATGTTTTACGTATCGTAAACGAACCTACAGCAGCTGCTTTAGCTTATGGTCTTGAAAAAGAAAAATCAGAAAAAGTTCTAGTATTCGACTTAGGTGGTGGTACATTTGATGTATCAATCCTAGAAATCGGTGACGGTGTTCACGAAGTTCTTTCTACATCAGGTGATACTCACTTAGGTGGTGATGATTTCGATAAGAAAATCATCGATTGGATTTGTGAAGAATTCAAGAAACAAGAAGGCATGGACTTAACTAATGATAAACAAGCTATGCAACGTATTAAAGAAGCAGCTGAAAAAGCTAAATGCGAATTATCTTCAGTTGTTGAAACAACAATCAACTTACCTTACATCACAGCTGACGCTAACGGTCCTAAACACTTAGAATTGACTCTTTCAAGAGCTAAATTTGAAGATCTTTCTCACGATTTGCTAGAAAGATGTAAAAAACCGGTTGAACAAGCTCTTAAAGATGCAGGCTTAAGCAAGAATGAAGTTGATGAAGTAGTTCTAGTTGGTGGTTCAACTCGTATTCCTGCTGTTCAACAGTTAGTAAAAGAATATACAGGCAAAGAACCTAACCAATCAGTAAACCCTGATGAAGTTGTTGCAGTTGGTGCAGCAATCCAAGCAGGTGTATTGGCCGGTGAAGTTAAAGATATCGTTCTTCTTGATGTAACTCCATTAACATTGGGTATCGAAACTTTAGGTGGTGTTATGACAGCTCTTGTTCCTCGTAACACAACAATCCCTGTAAGTAAGTCACAAGTATTCTCAACTGCTGAAAATAACCAAACAGCTGTTGATATCAACGTACTTCAAGGTGAAAGACCAATGGCTTCTGATAACAAATCTTTAGGTATGTTCAGACTTGAAGGCATTGCTCCTGCAATGCGTGGTGTTCCACAAATCGAAGTTACATTTGATATTGATGCTAACGGTATTGTAAACGTATCTGCTAAAGATAAAGCTACTAATAAAGAACAAAAAATTACAATTACAAACTCTTCTAACTTGTCAGAACAAGATATCGACAAGATGGTTAAAGAAGCTGAAGCTAACGCATCAGAAGATAAGAAGAAAAAAGAAGAAGCTGAAATCAAAAACAACGCTAACTCTTTAATCACATCTTCTGAAAGAATCGTTAAAGATTTTGAAGGTAAAATCTCTGATGAAGATGTTAAGAAATTAACTGAACATAGAGAAGCTCTTCAAAAAGCTTTAAATGAAAACAAACCTTCTGAAGAATTGAAGAAATTGTCTGAAGAATTGCAACAAACAATGTTCGCAATCTCTCAAAAAGCTTATGAAGCTGTTCAAAAAGAAGGCGGTAACGCAGATGCTAATTCAGCAGGTAATGAAAACGCTTCTTCTGACAAAAAAGACGACGATGTAATCGATGCTGAATTCACTAAAGAATAATGCTACGCACGTAGACATTTTGTCGGATGACAATTGTTTTAACTGTCGGATGGTTTAAAAACTATCGGTCATCCTCAAAAAGTGGGACTACAAAATTATATTAAAACTACTAGCTCCGTTTCAAAGCGAGGCTAGTAGTTTTTTGTGTAAAGTATTGTTGTTGGGCTGAAAGCCCAACAACAATACTTCTTGCTTTATTCACTTTTAAGAATTATTTCAACAATTCTTTCATTAACAATTTATCGAAGTAGTAAAGTGTGATTTGAACAAGTTGATCCATGTCAATATAAGATTTATCCTTTTTACGATTATCTTTACCGCCCCAATCTTTTTGGGAATCTTCCACTCTACCACTATTGTTTCCTGTACCATAAGGACAGTCAAAAGTTTTATTTTGGAGTGTAGCCAAGGCTTGTTTTTGAGCATTTCTAAATACTGAAGTTATTGTCTTTTCATCAATGCTTGAATATTTTGTAATTAGATTTTTCAATACTCCTGCCATTGTTGTTTGGTAATCGTCATCATCATTATCATTGCTAATGTGAACCGTTCCATCTGTATAAGTTGTTACATTGCCAGCATAGTTAATTCTTTCGTCATTACCATAAGTTGTTCTTGTACCATAATGTTCGACATCTTTTGTAACAGTTTTATCTGCATAGGATGTGCGTGTTGTAAATACCTCTAGCAATTCAGGTTGAGTTTGAAGTTTTTCTAGCATCTTATCTAAATTAGACATCACTTTATTTACAAATAACGCCAAATTGTTAGACTGTGATGAGCTGAAGTCATTATAAGTCGTAATCCAAGCTGCTTGTAAAAGTTTTTTCAAAACTGTTTCACCACCCAGTTTTTGAAGTCTGTCAGAAGCAAATCTCGAGATTTTTGTTTTTAGTTTACCTAATATTGTGTTGTAAACTTTCGTAGTATTTGTATCTTGGAATACAATGTTACCTGAACTGTCCATACCAAACTCTGTATGAATATTGCCATTGTTACCCATACCAATTGCACTTTTACAGTTGGCAACTGCGTCATCAGCCACATCGTTTACCCAACTCCTAATAGCTTTTGCGCCTTCTTTTATTTTTTCAGCATCATCAGTGCTTAAACTACTTTTTTTAGCATCATTGACAGTCGTTTCAGCTTCTCGTGCAGGGAATGTTGA
Source organism: uncultured Candidatus Melainabacteria bacterium (assembly GCA_934747325.1). GTDB lineage: Bacteria > Cyanobacteriota > Vampirovibrionia > Gastranaerophilales > Gastranaerophilaceae > CAG-196. The sequence continues at coordinate 4,189 of CAKVGW010000011.1, forward strand.
ATTTAAACATTCAGTTTTGAATAATTGATCAAATTTGTACAATACAAGTTGCACCATTTTCCCGAGGGTTGTTTCATAAGTTAGATTTGTAGAAAAAGCATTTGGAATATCTGTATTCTTTCGAGAAGCGGCTTGTGTAGCAGATGTTAAGGCATTGCCTTGTGCCTTAATGAAGATTTCTTTGATTTTAGTTTTGCTAATATTTGGATATTTGTTATAAAGTTTTTCTAACAAACTATCCATTGCTTTTTGGAAATTTTTATCGGAATTATCATCGCTAAGATGAAATTTGCCGTCGTAGGATGCTTTCTTATAGTTTTTGAAGTTTATTATTTTGAAACTTTGTATTCTTGAGTGAGTAATTTTCAGATTTGAATCTTTGTAGCAATTATCTGTTAAATATGATAAATTATCAGGATTATTTTGTAAGTTGTTAAACAATTTTTGTAAGTTTTCCATTACTTTGTTAATAAATTTTTCGGTGTCAGTAGTATTTTGTGCTGCATAAGTGCTATAAGTCATTACCCAAGCAGTTTGTACAAGTTTTGTTAAACCATCTTTTCCGCCAATAGTTGTAAGAAAATCTTCTCTATTGTCATTTGAAATTTGCGCATAAATCTTATCTATGACAGTATTGTAGATTGCTTTTGTATTCGCATCTAACAAATTTATTTTTCCGTTAGTATCAAAGTCAAAATTTCCTTTAATTTGTGTAGATGTTCTTGCCATTAGCATACCAAGCCAGTTTGCAACACTGTTAATGGTTTTGTTAATTTCTTTGTACGCTGATTTTAATGCGTCTATTTTGCCAGTACTTGTTGTGTCCGGTGTTTCTGAAGATGGTTTTGTTGGAGCAGACGTATCCGGAGTAGTAGCTGTACTAATTCTTTTATTATATTCTGCCACAAATTCATTTACCAGTTTTTCTTTTGTAATAGATGCAAAGTCTTTTTCGTGTGCTTTTGCAACAGTTTCTGCTATACTTTCATACGCAAAACCTTTTGAAAAATCGGTTATGCCTTTTGCTTTGACAGCGTTTTTGCCTTCACTGCCAAAAATATAGTTTCTAATTTCTGAATAATTTTTAAATTTAGATGTTTCTGGAGTAGTTGCTGTCGTTGGAATTTCTTCTGTATTAACTTCTTTTCTGCAGATTACATTGTATTTACTACCGTTGTATGTATATTTGACAACAAGTTGTGTGTATGTTTTGCCATTATTAGTAAAAGTTGTTTCTTTGCTGCTAAAATTGGTAACACCTTTTTCATTTTGCAATTCTTCCAGTGCAGTTGTATCACCTTGCATAATTCTTTCATTAATAGCTTCAGGGTCGAATTTTGTATTAATGGTTGTTGACGTATCTAAAATTTTCTTTGGTACGTCATCTAAAGTGAGTAGTTGAGGTTGTAAGAATCTTAATGTTTGTCCAATTTGATTTTTAATCATAAAAGCTCCTTTTTAGTTATTGTAAAAATAAATTGTATTTTCTTTATCGTGTTCAAATCTAATTTCAAAGCCACTTTGACTTTCTTTTAAATTGAGAATGAAATTCGCACCGACAGGGTGATTGTGAACGATTGATGAGATGTCCCAAGTTTCTTCAAGGTAACTTTTGGCTTTTTCAATGTCATAAATCTCGTCAAATTGCTTAATTAGTGTTGAAACTTTTTCAAAATCCCTGTTGTTGAGTTTTTCGGTTCCGACATTCTTGGAATAAATGCTGTAACTATTGATGTCCATAAATAATTCTCCTTATTTTCGGATTAACTCCTTGATACGTATTTTTGTCATATATTGTATAACGGCATTTTTTTCTAAAACTTTAATGCAACGTGAGATAAACGCGCGCTACTACTACTACTACTACTACTACTACTACTACTACGCTTGCGCCAAATGTAACAATTTTGGAAAATGCTTAACAATTGAATATATATGAAAAAATACGATGGTTTGATGTGTGTTTTATGTATTATTCATAAAACAATAATGAAAATGGTTGATAATCATTAGAACAAAATTGGGTGGAAAAGTTACTTTAAATTTACTAATTTTTAACAAATGAAATGTGCGCTCCCACAGTTTTAATCTAACAATTAAATTGTTTATAAAAATCTATTATGTTCTTTTTCCCATTCAACCGAGGTAATATTGCCGTGTCCAGGGTAAATTACTGTTTCAGGGGGTAATGTAAATATTTTATCTTCAATACTTTCTACGATTTGGTTAAAATTCCCGCCTTCCAAGTCACAGCGACCAACAGCCTCTCTAAAAATTGTGTCGCCTGAAAATAAATTTCCGTCAACTAAATAGCAAATTCCACCTTGAGTGTGACCCGGAGTGTGCAAAACTTTTATTTCTAAAGAACCAAGCTGTATTGTATCACCATCTTCTACAAAAACATCAACTTTAGGAATGGTTATTTCAGGCATACCAAACATCGGCAAATATTGGTTTGCATTGTTTAGCCAATCTGAATCTGCTTTGTGCATAACAATTTGCGGATTGCTTTTGAAACGGTTAGGACGAATGCCTGCAATGTGGTCAAAATGACCGTGAGTTAGTAAAATATATTTTAAACTCGCGTCTTGTTTTTCAATCTCTTCGTCTATTCTGTCATCAATGGAAGAGCAATCAATCAAAGCTGCGTCTTTAGTTTCCTCATCAATTATTAAGTAATTGTTGTTATCAATAGGTGGTTCTACAAATGTTTTTATAATCATAAGAGTATTCTAGCATGAAAAAAGCCGGCATAATAACCGGCTCTAATTTATTTTATTATATAATGTTTCAGATTTAGCATTTTTAAAGATGTTTCAATTATAGACTTAAGTTGTTTACTAATTCCGGATTTGTTATGGGAATATTGTTCCCATTCTGATTTTGTAAATCTCAATTTGTCATTTACATGACATTCTTCAAAGTAGTCCATTGTGTATTGTCCGCCATTGTAGTTAACAGAATTTCGTGTGTATTTTTCTTGTACATTTTTTACTTCACCGGCACTTTCATCCAAAAACGGATAATAAAATCTTTCAGTTTTTTCATACCCCATTGTCTCATCGTAATTTGCTGTTATTTTTTCTTTCCCCCAAAGACCTCGGAAATTCATACCTGAACTTGAATTCATTTCATTAATTGGTGCAATTCTCATTTATACTACTCCTTTCGATGTTACTAATAAACGGTCGATTGAGTTTCTCAATCGACCGTTACAAATTTTATCCTACACAAGACAAATGTCCGTTTTTCTTTTCTTCTTCAAATCTTGGAGAAAGCCAGCCTGACTTATATCCTGCATAACCTAGTCCAACAAGACCTAAAGCACCGGCTGTAATCATGGAAGCTTTTTTGTGAGCCTTAAACCATTTTTTCATGCCACCGCCCTTTATACCAGAGCCACCTTCAACGCCATTTGTTAATCCTGAGAAGTCAAGTTTAATCAAATCTTCTTTTGCAAGATTTTTGCCATTATTTCTGATGTGGTATTCTCTATATAATTCTGCAGAAGATTTGTTCGTTTTACTTAACCAACCATTGCCTTCCCAGCTTGTGTTCATGTTTACTTGGTTATGTAAAATTCTTTCTGCAACATCACCGTTTCTGTATTTATTTAATGCTCTATCTAAGCAGTCAACCAATTCATCTGAAACAATTGAGTCACGCAAATCTTTAATTGCGCTTTGATATTTTTGATTATCTTTTAATTTTTTAGCTAACAATTCTTCTGATAATTCGTTACCTGTTCTCAATTTGTAAGTTTGTTTCAATTCTTTTGAAATGTTTTCTTTTGTTTTCAAGAATTTTTGTTTTGCTTCAGGAGAAGCTATGCCATCTTCAAGACAGGTTTCTAATGGTGTAAAGAATTCATGCTTTGTTTTAAAACCGTCTGCTAATTTAGCTTCATTTGCGATATCAGGATCAAAGTTCTTTTGAGCTAAGCCTTGAGCGTTTGTAACGATTGGAGTACAAAGTTTCTTTTTAGCTTCCAAGTCAGTTAATTCGCAAGGTGCAGTTCTTGAAGGAAGAAGTGAAACATCCGCAGCAGAAGCTAATGCTGTACCTGGGGCGAAACCTTCCAAGTAAACAAATCTGCCTTTAATTTTTGGATTTTCGTTTAACTTCTTAATTTTTTCTGTAATTACTTTATAATCAGGTGTTGATTCATCAAGAGGACCACCCATTACAAGCAATGTGTTAGGGTCTTTGTTTGCATATTTTTCAAACGCATCCATAACTGTATCCATTGCTTTTTGGAAGTCACCACGTCCCCAGCTAACTGCTAATTTGATATCTTCGCCTTTTTTCAACTTGTCGATATAAGATTTGTCGATATTACCGTGAACTTTTACTTTTGCGTCAGCTTTACCGGCTGCAATTAAAGACAAACCTGAACCTTCTTTCATCCATTCGCCTTTTTTAGCATCCCAAGCTTGCGCTTTTTCGTAAGCACCGCTTAATCTGTCAAACAAATTCAACTTTAATTCTTTTTTAGCCTCTCTAATATCTTTTAGAGAAGTTTTATCTTTATTGAATGCGTCAAACGCTTTAATTGTAACTTCTTTACCGTCCGCAGTTTTTAATTTTGAATCAGTTTTGAAACCCGGTAAGCCGAGCTTTTCATAATATGCTAAACTTGGGTCGTTTAATGGGTTTGTAAGTCCTTTAAATCTACCCAATTTATCCAATTCAATCAAGTCTTTTTGAATTGCAGGAGTGATTTCAGGATTGTTTAATAATGTTTCGTAGTAACCTTCTGATACAGTTGTAAACATTGGAACGTAATCTTTTTTAGCATAATAGATTGGAATTGACATTGCATTTACACTGTCAGAACCTTTCAATAAGTCTTTTAAAATTGTTTTTTTCAAGAAAGCTTCTTCCTGACCGGTTTGCAAAGCTTCTAAATATTTTGGGTCTTTTGTAATTGCTTCAATTTGTTCAGGAGTTGCACCAAGGTTTACAATCATACTTTTTGCTGAAGTACCTTGAATGTAACCGTCACCTAAGTTGTGACCGATTTCAGACAAGAATTTATCTTTCCAATAGCTTTCGCCGTTAGCATTTGCAATCGCTGCGTTTTGAATTAAATAAGCGGCTTGACCATCAGAACAAATAATATGTTTAGGGTCAAATCCGTCAACTGCTTTGCTAGATGCATCCATCAATTGTTGGCAAGCTTTACTTGCTTTTGCATATGAGTCACCCTTCCAAGAATTTGATAACAATTTTGTACTACTAGAATAACTTCCATCAGCATAAGGTTTTGTCATAGAAGCTGTTGCGTCCGAAAATACTAAGAAGAAGTCAACATTTGGAGCTTTCTTTTTCAAGTTTTCTGTTGGTCTTACTTTATATAAACCGATTTTAGATTCTTTTTCTAAGCCCCAGTTCATGGTAGAGGTTTTAACTTCATCTAGTAGAAAATAATCACCTTCTTTGGATAAGATGTCCGGAATAGATTTTTTATCTAAATCTTGCATTGTAAAGAACGGTGTTCCTTCTTTACCTTTTAGAGGGTGTCCGTCCGGTAAATTGTTTGGAACTCTTAATACCTGAACATCGGTAATTAATTCACCACTTTTGTCATAAACTTTTTTACCGTTATAGTATGGCATAAATTTAACGGTTTTACCTTGTGTATTGGAGTCAACAACATTTAGTGAGTTGTAGTCATTTGATACGGTACCAACTCCACCGCCTTTTGCACCAAGTAAAGGTTCTTCCATTACCCAATGCGCTACGTGATTAGGGTTTCCACCTCTAAAAGAAATTTTGGTCATTCCTTTTGGAACATCAATCCCCTGAGTCTGTCCTTCGGTTGCTTTCACACTCTTTGCATTTCTTGCTCTGATAACAGAATAATCTGTACCTATAGCGTTAATCTTCATAGATAACTCCTTACACACATAAATTGTTCTATATATACAAACACCCACACACAAAAAAACTTGCCTAAATATCCCCGTCTGTTAAGATATGTAAAGTAAATTTTTATTAAGTTCGGTATGACGATTGTAACAAAAGCAAAAAAATTTTTCAACAACCTTTGTATATAAGGATTTCGGTTAAACTGTATTAATTTTCTACTTATCCGGTTTTTTATGGCAAACCAATTTTTACAGTTTTATTAGGGTTTTTATCATCTGCAATTTTTGTTTTTGAGTAATTTTCTAATTTGTCATGCAAATCATCACTATGGTGTTCAATTGCGTCATCAACATCATTTAAAAGTTTTTTCTGAACTTCTTTTTCTTTGGTGAAAACATCTAATTCTTTTTCTTTTGTATAAGATTTTATGCCAGATTTATACATAAATCTTGGGCAGACAAATAGCATTGTAATTGCGGTTGCTCCTAAACCAAACCAACTTGCGTGTTTCCACGAAGAAGTATAACTTCTTGCAATTGCGGTAGTTACAGCTCCTGTTGCAACGGATATGCCACCTGCATTAAGGATTGCTAAACGTTTTTCCGTCCGTCTGTTAACAGGATTTTGGAATTCTGAATACGGCCCCTTAAATGAAACCTTAGGGGTTAAGGCATTTACAGGTTGAATCATAATCTCACACACTTTCTTTAATATCTCTATATGACTATTTTAAACTTTTGGAAATGTCTTTTACATAGCTCTTAAGGATTATTTTTCTTATTTAGTAGTGTTTCTATTTTATGTTATAATTTTTTTAACATTATTAATAAATAAGGGGATTTAAGAAATGGCAAAATTTTATACAACAACAGCAATTGATTACGTAAATGGCGCGCCACACATTGGACACGCTTATGAAAAAATTCTAACCGATGTTATTTACAGACACTATACTCAAAGATGTGAAGATACATATTTTCTAACAGGTACTGATGAACACGGTATTAAAATTCAAAAAACATCTGCAGAAAAAGGTGTTTCACCAAAAGAATTTTGCGACATGAATGCACAAAAATTTCAAGAAGCTTGGAAAGCTTTAGACATTGATTATTCTCAATTTATAAGAACAACAGATGAACAGCACGAGAAAATCGTTCAAAAGATTTTCAAAAAGCTTGTAGATAAAGGTGATATTTATAAACACTCTTATACAGGACTTTATTGTTCAGGTTGCGAAGCATTTTTGAGTGAAAAAGATTTAACTGAAGACGGACTTTGTCCTGACCACCAAAAGAAACCTGAAGTTGTTGAAGAAGAAAACTACTTCTTTAAATTAACAAAATACAAAGATGCAATTATCAAACATATCAAGACAAATCCTGACTTTATTATTCCTTCATTCCGTGCAAATGAAGTTTTGAACCAGTTAGAAAACATTGAAGACATTTCTGTTTCTCGTGTTAATACAAATGTAAGTTGGGGCATTCCTGTATTAGACGACCCTTCACAAGTTATTTATGTTTGGATTGATGCGCTTTCAAATTATATTACTGCAATCGGTTACGACCCTGATGGAAGCGATGAAAAATTTGAAAAGCTTTGGCCGGCTGATGTTCAGGTTATCGGAAAAGATATTTTGAAATTCCATAGTATTTATTGGTTAGCAATTCTTATGGCATTGGATTTACCACTTCCTAAACATATTTTGGCACACGGCTGGATTACTATCGACCAAACTAAAATGTCAAAATCATTAGGTAATGTAATTTCTCCAACAAGCGTTTTAGAAGCTTTCAATCTTGATATTCCTGACCCGTTCAGATACTATATGGCATCTGCTGCACCTTGCGGAAAAGATGGCAATTATTCTGACTTGGATTTCAAGGAAAAAGTTAACGCACACCTTGCTAATTCAATGGGCAACTTATTAAATAGAACTCTTTCAATGCTTGTTAAGTATTTTGAAGGTGACATTAAACCTGAATTTTTGGGTAAAAACGAATTAATGGAAAAAGCTTTAGAAACTGTTAAAGAAGTAAAACATCATTTTGATTATTTTGAAGTTCAGGAAGCTGCTCAAAAAATTATTGAATTAGTTGACGTTACAAACAAATATGTTACAGATAATGCACCTTGGACTTTGGCAAAAGAAGGCAATATGGAAAAATGTGGTGTTGTTTTAACTAATGTATTACAAGTTATGACTGTTATTGCATCATTAATTTATCCATATTGTCCAAATATCGCAAAAGCTATGTCAGAACAATTGTCTTATGATTTAAGTGTTAAATTGGATGACATTACTTGTGATAGTTTAAAAGCAGGACATTTGATTGACAAAGAAAACATCAAACCTGTTTTCTTGAGAATGGATAGCGAATTGGCTGATAAGAAGAATAAATAATCTTAAGAGAGGTGAATAAAAATGGCTAGTTATAAAATCGGTTTTGTAGGCGCTGGCAAAATGGCGAGCGCAATTATTAAGGGGCTAATCAAAACAGGCTTTGCTAAACCTGAAGAATTGATTGCAACTCAGGCTGAAAAAGATTTGTTGGAAGAAAAATCAAAAATTTTGGGAATTAAAGTGATTTCTAATAACAAAGAGTTGGCACAATGTGCAGAAACTGTTTTTATAGCAACAAAGCCAAATCAAGTTGCGGATGTTTTAGCCGAAATTTCGCCTTATATTAATTCAGAAAAACTTGTTGTATCAATTGCAGCTGGAGTTACTACCGAAAAATTAGAAGCAGGACTTCCTAGCGGCACAAGAGTAATTAGAGTTATGCCAAACACACCTGCCCTTGTTGGAGAAGGTATGAGCGGCATGGTTGGCGGAAAAAAAGCTAAGAAAGAAGATTTAGAATTTATTAAAGAACTTCTTTCTACAATAGGCAAATGTATTGTTGTAGATAACGAGGCTCAAATTGATATAGTTACTGCAATTTCAGGTTCAGGCCCTGCATTTTTCTACAAAGTTATTAACGAAATCGCTAGAGCAGGTGAAAAATTAGGCTTAGACTATGAAAAGTCCTTGCTTTTGAGTATTCAAACCGCAATCGGCTCTGCAAAAATGGCTTTGCATAGAGAAATCCCTATGGAAGAGTTGATTGCTAACGTTGCAACAAAAGGCGGCTGTACGAGAGTTGGCGTTGATTGCATGGATGAAAATAATACAGAAAAACTTTTCTATGATGTAATCAAGAGTACGACTGACAAAGCGCATGCTTTAGGTAAGTAAGATTGAGAAGTTAATAATACACTAATTCTCAATAATCAAATTCATGAACTCAATGTCATCATAATCAACGTAAGCTGTTTGCATTAGATTTCTGCCAGTCTTAATTGTGATTTCATTGACTTGATTTTTGCGTATAAGATTTGGTGGGAGCTTGATTCTTTGCCCGTCGCCGTTCAGTTGAATTTCAGAAATTTTATTTCCGTTAAAATAAACTTCCGGCGGAGAAGCAAAAGCGTTTGGAATCCTATTCTGCCCCATGGAACGTGCCATTGCGGTATCAATACCTATAATAGAACCGATTACAAGATAAACGGATTTTGTTAAGTTTATATTTTTGAGTGTAAATCTTTTTGTATAAAAAGGTCCGATTGATTGAATTCTAAATTCACCTGCATTGGCCGAAAATTCTGAATAATTATCATCCCCAAGGTGATACATATTTGTGTCAATTGCTTGACCGGATGCATTAGATTTTTCTATCCCGACAACAATTGGTGCATCAAGAGTTTTTTCATTTATTGTCATTGTAAAAGGCTTGTAATTTTCTTTTTGCACCGACATAATACTGGAACCATTAATTTGTGTATCAAGCTCGAAATAGCCCTCATTATCGGTTTTGGTTGAATAATTTTGTTTTGGTAAACGAATGTTTGCACCACCAACTCCCAAACCTGTTTGTTTGTCAATGATTCTGCTTGAGTTTGTAGTACCTTGTTCTGCAACACCACCTTGAAAAGTTGCAGCATAAGTCGGAAATGCAAAAATTAACATTAAAAATATACTAAGCAGTTTTTTCATAACTCTATTATTTTTCTTTCGTTTATTAAAAATATTGCTCGACAGTATATTTTTAAGGATAATTTTAAAAAAGTAAAATTATATTTTTTTCTTACCTATTTCCCAGCCGAATTTAAGCATATCTTCATTTATTAGCTGAAATCCTTGATTCATATAAAAATTTACGGCTTTTGTTGTAGAAATCAATGAGATATTGCGCTTGTATAATTTTTTAAGAGATTCTATTATGCTTGCTCCTACTTTTTTATAGTTCCTTTCAGTATGTAAAAATGTCGAACTAGGTTTTACTTGTAAAAAATGCAAGTTATTTTCGTTATTATTAATTTCCATTTGAGCAAGGCCTAAAATGCCATTTGTATCTAATTTTTCAAAATTATCAAGTTGAGAAGTTAGCAAATAAATATGATTGATATAAGGAGAAGCATACCTTTTTGCAACTTTTCCGGCTTGCAGTGCAATATGACGTCCAAAAAGATCTCCATCCCAGTCTTTTGTTGCATTTCTTATTGCAAACAAATCTTTCTTGTTCTTTGGGTCAAATTCTACAAAACTTGCGCGTTTTGGTCTGTAATCACCGGTATTGGAATCAAATTGTTGAATTTTTACATTATTAATGAATTTAGCACCAAATTTGGTATTATTTATATTATTTATCTTCATAACTTTTATTTAAAAAACTGTAAAAAATAAATTTGCCAGTTAATAAATTAAATATTACAAAATATTAACTTGTTTTTATGTTTAAAATTGTCAATTTTTTAATATTTAACTAATTAACTTTATTACATGCCAACATCGTTACAAAACTTAATCCTAATAAAAACGCATGCAAACATGCTCTTGGCATGACTTAAGCATGATTTAAAACGCCAAAACCATGTAATCATGTAGCTTTAGCATGTCTAAAAATGCGCAATGGCAATGATTATAAGAAAAGGCAATATTTTAAGATTTTGTTACAATTGGTCAAATGTTGCTTGTAAATGCGCTCTTAACCCATATAATAGTAATAGGGGTTAAGGATTGAGAGCCTTAACAATATATAGAATTAAATCACAAATAAAAAATATTTTTGGGAGGAATAAGTGTTCAAGAGTCGTGATATGGGGAGAGCTATTGCCGTAAAAAGGTGGACGCCTACGGCGTTAGAATGTTATAAAAGAGGTTGTGTGTGTGAAGGGTGCTTTTACAGCGATTTTTTTAGTGCAACTGCTCAAAAATGCCAAATGAAAGCAGCAGTTTTGGAGCTTGTTAGAACAATAGGTACACCAAATGTTGAACTACCACAAATTTTAGAATAATTTTACCAATAAAGTACTTTAAAAATTGGTTTAAATGTTGTACAATGGAAAGGTAGTACATTAGGAGGTGTAAATGCATATACACGTAAACGGTAAAAACATTGAGATTACAGATGCTATCAAGGCTTATGTAAAAGAAAAAATCGGTAAGGTAGCAAATCACTACGATCAAATTACAGGTATTGATGTAGTTCTTTCTGTAATTAAAAACCCTGCTGCAACAGGAAAACACGTGGCTGAAGTTTCTTGCAAAATGAACACAGGTGTTGTTCACTGTGAAGAATCTGCAGAATCTATGTATGCAAGTATTGATTTGTTGGCTGACAAGTTGTCAAGACAAGTACAAAAATTCAAAGACAAAGCTTTATCTGCAGGTAGCAAAGAAACTATCAGAAATTCTGAAGTTAAAGAAGAAGTTGCGGAAAGTTAGTATTCAGGTAAAAAATGATTAACAACAAAAAAGTTGTAGTGATTATGCCTGCATACAATGCAGAAAAGACTTTAGAAAAGACTTATAATGAGATTTATCAAAATTTCGTCGACGAGATTATTCTTGTCGACGATTTCTCTTCTGATGAAACAAAGGAAGTTGCAAAAAGACTTAATATCACAACAATTGTTCATGAAAAAAATAAAGGTTATGGAGCAAATCAAAAATCTTGTTATCGCGCAGCATTAAAAGCCGGTGCTGACATTGTTATTATGCTCCATCCGGATTATCAATACACACCAAAATTAGTGCCTGCTATGGCATCAATGATGGCATTTGATGAATATAATGCTGTTATTGCATCAAGAATGCTCGGACATTCTGCCTTGAAAGGCGGTATGCCTTTGTACAAATACATTTCAAACAGATTTTTAACTGAATTTGAAAATTTAGTTATTGGTGAAAAATTGTCCGAATATCACACAGGTTTTAGAGGTTTTTCGAAAGAAATTTTAGAAAAACTTCCATTAGAAGATTGTAGTGATGATTTTATTTTCGATAATGAAATGCTTGCGCTGATTCTGTACAATGGATATAAAATCGGTGAAATATCTTGCCCTACAAAATATTTTGCAGAGGCTTCGTCTATTAATTTTATTCGTTCGTGTAAATATGGTTTGGAAGTTTTGAAAGTCAGTATTTTGTACAGACTTGCTAAAATAGGTTTACCTATAAAACTTTTCAATAAAGGTGGTCAGGCTTTAGATACAAAAAAAGAATTGGTTTATTATTTTAAAAAAGAGAATTAAAAGTATGAAAATAGTTTTAGCATCATCAAATGCACACAAGGTTAAAGAGATTAATGAAATAGTTGCAGGAAGCGGTTTGGAGTTTATTTTACCACCTGATGGTTTTGACCCGATTGAAGATGGCAAAACGTTTGAAGAAAATTCTTTAATAAAAGCAAAAGCAGCTTGGGAACTTACTAAAACTTGGACTTTAGCGGACGATTCAGGACTTTGCATAGATGCTCTTGGTGGTGCGCCTGGGATTTATTCAGCAAGATACGCTGAAACTCCTGTAAAAAGAATTGAAAGAGTCTTAAAAGAAATGGAAGATAAGACCGATAGAAACGCGCATTTTGCTTGCTGCATGACTCTCATTAATCCTAATGGAGAAATAGAATTTTCAACAACAGGCATTTGCGAAGGCTCAATCACAACGGAGGCAAGAGGAAGTAATGGTTTTGGATATGACCCGATATTTCTAGTCAAGGGTGATACAAGGACGATTGCAGAGCTAAGTGAAGAGGAAAAAAATCAAATTTCGCATCGTTCAATTGCGTTGAGAAAAGTTGTTGAGTATTTAAAAAAGGATTAATAATAGAAACTAATAAAAAGTTGGATTGTTTTTAACAACAATCCAACTTTTTTCATTTTTTCATATAATTAATAATTAATTTTATATCCGTCAGCAACTACGCGTCCTGCACAACCAATTCCTCGCAGTCCTTCTTCGCTTCCTTTACTTGCATTGTTGCAAGCCGCTACGGAAGCTTCATCCCAACGTCCGTGCTGTGGTTCTACACGAGCAACATCTTTGCTGCCACTTGGATAAAGAGTACCATTCTCACCTAATTCAAACCAAAAAATGTCACGCCCTAAAGTATTTGGAGAATCTTTTCCGTTTACGTCAATAACTATATCAGCTGCGTTTGTATAGTATGTACAACCTTCTGCAATAGCGGCAGCTTTTTGGGTTGCGATTTCTTCGTCTGTGTGTTTGTAGGTTCTTATATGGATAGCTACGCCATCATTTGTTTTAAGTGTAAACATTTGTCCACTACCACCAAAACGCTGACCGCTAGCACTACAAGCATTTTTATTTGTACCACCGCTTGCTGACATGGCGCAAATTTGATTTGTTCCATAAAAATCATTGTCGCTGTCTTCATATCCGCTTAATCTTAAGTATTGTCCGATACGTTCGGCAAACAAGGCTTTGTTACCTTCTGTTGCATTGATTTTGTCTTCAGACCACATATTTGTACCATATAAATTATCTGCACCTTCTTGTGCAATGGCGTTAGTGAATGCATTTTCCAAATTTAAAACTGCAGAGGACAATTTTGCTGCGTTTGCTTTGTTTTTTGTGCTTGTAATTAAAGCAGGAACGGTAAGTGCTGAAACAACTCCGACAATACCTAGAGTTATCAATATTTCAGCTAATGTAAAGCCTTGTTTTTTCATGCAAACTCTCCTAGTAATTAAATACTTTTTATATAATTATATTAGCATGTTGCAACAGGTTTGTATAGAGTATTAATTTAAGACCAAAAAATTTCAACTTTCACATAACAAGGTTTTTGAGAAATTGAATAACAGAATTCTACAATTTGTTTAATCAATTTGTTAAGCATTATTCACCTCCACAGGATGTCTATGTTTTGTTACTAATTTATCAGCAGTATTTCCGATTTTACTTAATCCGATTGAAGCGAGCGAACCGTATATCATACCTTGAACTCCTGAAAATAACATTGCAGTTAGTGCCATAGAAGTTCCAAGTCCGGCAATTGCTGGGAAAGCAACGGTTAAAGAACGTGAAATACGTTCATCCTTATTGTCAGCAGTTCCAATCGCAATACCACTCATGCCAAGACCAAATAAAGCGGTCAAGATATCAGTAGGTGCGCCACCTAATACCAAATCACGTTTTTTGTCAAAGTATTCGACACATTCACTATGATTTGCTTTTCGTAATTTCTTATTAGCTTTGGCTAAATTCTTTTCTAACAAAGCTTTTTCTTCTTTAGAAACATGCGGTTCTAAGATTTCTAAGATTTCGTGATAAGTGCCTTTTTGAGCTTTGCCATCACCCATAATTTTATCTACAACTTTAATTCCATTTTGTTCAAGTTTATTTCTTTCGGGCATAAGCATATCTTCAGCCCAAAAAGTCATATTTTTTTGGAAGGTTTCTTTTCGTTTTCCTTTGCCATGCCACATATCGCTAAAATATGTTTTTGTTTTGGTGTAAAAATCTTTTTCCAAATTTGACATCACTTTTTCTTGATTATCAAGACGTGAAGCTGTTTGTTTTTTTCCAAAGTATTCACTTGCAGATTTTATTTCATTTAATTTTGTTTCAAGTTTTTTTTGTTCGGAAACAGGAAGTTTGTCTTTATATAATTTGATTAAACCATTTAATTCGTCCAGTTTTTTATTTGCACTGTTATATTTGCTAAAAACGGTATGTTTGCCTAATGAATCAAACCATTTAGTTATAGTATTATGTGGTTTTGTCATAACATTTTTAATGCCTTTAGTTTCAGTGCAAAGTTTCTTGAAACCGATGTCTTTCCAGCCGTTCATCGTATTTGTGAATTGCAAAAAGTCTGCAACTTTGCCTAAAGTTTTTTCGCTCGCTTTATAAAATTTGGTTTTGACAAAATTACCTTTGTTTTTTTCTAATTTAGCGTTGGCTTCTGATGACATGGTTTTCATCTTATTAACCAATTTCCCTGAAAATTTAGGGTTTAAAAGTGCAACCAAACCTGTCAAAACAAGTACGGTACTACCTACTGTAATAGCAGTTTTATTGGATTTTTTCTTTTCTTCATCCTCGGGTTGTTTGACAAAAGTATCGACCGTATTGTTAATAGCGTTTTCTACGGTGTTAATAGGTTTTGCTAAAATTGGAGCAGGAGTCGGAGTTTCTCGGAAATTTATTTGAGAATAATTTGGATTGCTTATGAAACTGTAATGATTTTGAATCGCCACAATATTACCTTCTAAACCTGCTACATTTATATAAAGTATAAAAATAACAAAAAATTGCTCTTTCTGCTTAGTTTGTTAAGACATGTAAAAGACTTGCTATGTTGTTGGGCTGAAAGCCCAACCTACTACCGCCCTTGTTAGGGAGGTCGCAGTTGTTAGCGAAGCTATGCTGAGCTTTACAAATGCGGGTGGGTATTAATCATGTTATAATAGTTTTCATGAAAAAATTCCTACTTTCTCTTTTAGATTTAATTTACAGAAAAAAATGTTATTTCTGCTCGTCTTCTAAATATTCGTCAAAAATGTGTCCGAAATGTTACGATTCATTGTCATTCAACGATATCAGGGCGGAGCGAATAATAGAGGGTGTAAATATTTTTTGTGTTGGAAGCTATGACAAGAATTTGCAAAAGCTGATTAGAGGTCTAAAATATCATAAGCAGAGAGAATTGGCATATTATTTAGCAAAATTTATGTATGAATATTGGGAAAAATTAGAAGATAAACGTGATTTCCAAGTGGTTGCCGTTCCTTTACACTTAAATCGTATGAAAAAACGAAAATACAATCATATGGAACTTGTAGCAGAAGAATTTTGCAAAATGGGGAATTTGACACCAAATTTCGAATTGATAAAGAGGGTCAAAGATACAAAACCTCAATACAAGCTTACACGCAAGGAAAGACTTGCGAATTTGCATGAAGCGTTTGAAATTGATACTTCAAAAGATTTAAAGAAACCCGTTTTGATTTTGGATGATATTTGTACAACGGGTGCTACGTTTGAAGAAATGATAAAGATTTTGAAAAAACATGGAATAAATGAGGTTGTTTGTATGGCATCTTCGTCACCGATATGTTAAAATAAGGGTGGTGAAGCATACACCTCACTCTAGCAATCTAATGTAGGTTGGGCTTTCAGCCCAACAATAACTAAAAACAAAAGCTTTATAATAATTGAACGACTTTAAGTCATTCCCTCGCCTTACAGGAGAGGGCTAGGGTGAGGTGTTGATGTCTACCCAGAAATGTTAAAAACAAGGAGAGCAATGTTTAATAAGAAACCAAAAACAAACATGGAATTAGAAATCGCTGAACAAGCCAAAATTGTTCCTTACATCCTGATGAAATACATTAACTCTGAAACAGGTGAATTGAAGCTGGATTTACCACAAAATATTACAAAAATTGTTCTTGTTGCGAGTGGTTCTTCTTATCATTGCGCAAGATTTGCTGTCGATTTGTTGGAAAAATTTTCTAAGATAGAATCGCGTGCAATTTATTCTAGCGAATTTTTGCTAAAAAATGTTATTCCGCATGATAAAAATACGCTTTATATTTTTATCACTCAATCCGGCGAAACAAGTGATACGCTTAAATCTGTGGAAAAAGTTAAATCGCTTTCAAACTTGCCGACACTTTGTATTACAAACAATGAAGACTCAACAATTTGGAAAATGTGTGATTACAAAGTTGCTTGCTATGCGGGCGTTGAACAAGGTATTGCGGCGACAAAATCGTTTACATCGCAAATGCTTTGCTTAATTTTGATTTCGCTCAAACTTGTAGAAAATGTTCATGGGGTTGATGCTATAAACGAATACAAAAAATCATTGTTCAGCCTTCCGATTATTATTGAAAAAGCACTTGCAAGGCGCGATGATATAAAAGAACTTGCGCAGTTTTTGTCAAAAGAAAATCTTATTGTAATAACGGCGGACGGAATTTCGTATTCTTTAGCGAAAGAAGCTTGTTTGAAGATTAAAGAAACTTCTTACAAAAATATAAGCGCAGCTATTTTGGGTGAATTTATGCACGGGCATGTTGCTGTGTTTAATAATAAAGGTGCATTAATTTATATTGCAGTCGATGAAATTTCAAAACGTTCCGTTTCAAATCTTCAAAAAATTAAAGCCGATTATAATCCAAAACTTGTTATTATCGGTCCTTGTTCTGACGAAATTAAGCCTGATTATAATATAAATATTATTTGTGAAAATGAAATTCAACAAATGTTTGCGGATGTTTTGATTTGTCAGCAATTGGCTTTGGAAATAGCTTTAAAATTAAAACGTAATGTTGACCACCCACGCGGATTGCATAAAGTTGTTGTGGATAAAAATGTCTGAGGGTGTTATTAACTCAAAAATTTATCCTTCTCCGACTTCTTTTTTCTGATATCTTGCAGCTCTTGCGTTAATCGCATAACAAGTAGAACAAAGCTTTTGCGAAAGCATAAACATGTTGCGTTGAATGTTTGCAACATCGTTCATAGCTTCAAGCATTTTTTCCGGATTAACCATTGATTCCATAGCTTCGTGGTTATCAACTTTTTCGTCTGCATATTTTTTTACGAGTAGTTTGTCGATGTAATCTCTTGCGCCTATTGCCATAATTTAAACTCCTAATTCCTTAATTATTCCCTATATATTAATAAAGTATTTTTCGAGCCAAAAATTGACTGATTTTGAGCTAATGTTAAGTTTTTGTTACATGTTTAAGCAGTACCCTTGCGGGTTTTCACCTCACCCTAACCCTGTCTTGGATTCTTCGGGCGAGCATAACTTTCCAATAACACCTCACCCTTTCCCTCTCTGTTACTCCCGTGACATCTCTCCCATTAAATGGATGCTGCGGGAGAGAATAAAGTTTAAAAAATAATCTAACCCTCTCCTTACAGGAGAGGGTTAGGGTGAGGTGTTGTCCCGCAAGGGTCAATGTAAAACGCAAAAGAAAAGCCGAAGCTTGTGGCTTCGGCAATTTTTTCATCATACCAAATCTTACATCTAATTTATTTCCGTGGTGCGCAAAGCGCACTGATTATTCTGCTTTAGTATCATTTGCAGTAGCATCTTTTGGGAATTTTTCTCTATATTTTTTAAGAACTCGTTCAATGATATCATCCATATGGTTAGCAGCACCTGTTCGTTCAGAGTTCCAGAATGACCAAGATTTCCAATCGCCTGCAACTTTTCTCCAAGCATTACAGCTTTCTCCATTTGTCGTTTTATCTAAACCGACTTTAGAATAAGCTTCCATTTCTGTATAATCTCTAGAATCTTTTGCTATTCCTGCTTCTTCCATTACTTTTAACATTGCTCTGGCAATTGTACGTAAACAAGAGTCTTTTCGTTGCCAACCAAATTTGTTTTCTGATGAAATTTGAGCACACAATTCATCATTCCAAGAGATAATTGGAGATTTTTTGTCGTTGTATCCTTCAATAAATTCAACAACTTCTTGTGCATTATAATTATCCAATTGAGCAATTTTTTTCCTTATGAATTTGTAATCTGTTTCTGATGTATCACCATATAAACGTTCTCTAACTGTTTTCCCGCTTTCTTCTGCTGTTGCATTTTCATCAATCACAATGCCATCATCGTTTTTAGAAGCACCTTTTGGCTTAGCTTCTTCTTTTTGTTTTGTTTCTTTCGGCTCATCAGTTGCCAAAATGTCAGAACTGTTTACGGAAGTGCAATCGTCAGCTGTTAATTGAGTAATATCTTTTGTACTTCCGTCTTCCATTATGATTTTACCATTTTTATCAACATACTTGCAGTCTATTTGCATTAATTCGTTGCCCAAGACTACAAAGCATTGATGTGTACCATCCGCTTTTTTACCTTTTGACCAATACAATGTTACGCCTGCTTTATTCCAAGTTGGAAGATTTGTAGGACATTTAACAAGCTTGCCGTCGTTTTTTAATTCTTCAATTTTCTTCAATGTTGCATTGTATTGTTTAATTTCACTAGGTGAAACTTCAACTTTTTCAACGTCAGCCAGTTTCTTAGTGCTTCCGTCTTTCATTTTGCAGTTGTTGTCTTTGTCAATACTTACAACATCTTTAAGCTCTACAAGTTTATCATCTTTTTTCATGTATAGATGGTGTTTTTCATCTTTTGAGTTTTTACTTTTATAAATGCCTTTTTTTACATTTGTTTCAGCAATTTCTTGTTCCTGAGTAAGACCTGCAATTTGTTCATCTACAGGTTTATCGTCAAGGCTTGAAACAGGTCTTTCATCTCTATTGCCTGATGGAACCGCATCTCTATTTGTAGGAACTGAAATTCCTTCTGATTTTAAATCTTTTTCAGTTTCTTTAACGACTAAACTATCATCAATTATTGTCTTACCGATTATATCGTTAATAAATTTGTAGTCTTTTTGAATGCTGTTTCTTACTTTTTCTGCTTCAATTAAACGTAATCTTGCGTATAAATCGTCAATTTTTGTTGCAAGTTTATTTACATTATCTTCAGTAAAACTCTTGCTTGCTGTTGCCCATGCTGCAGTAACTTCTTCTACGGATTTATCTAATTGAGAAAAATCAACGTCAGCGTCAAAACCAGCTTTAATATTTTCTGCACAAACAACTAATGACTTGGCAATATGTTCTACCGCCTTTTTATGATTAGTTTGTTCATCAGCCTTTGATGGAATGCTTGAAGCAACTGAACGAATAATGTTTCTATCACTTGTAGTGTTGTGTGTATCATTCCAAGTGCTTAAGATATTTAAAATATTTGGTTCTGCGTCATTTGTAATAACGCTTGAAGTTAATGTATCAACTTTACCTGCTTTTAAATCTGCAGCAGCCAACTTTAAATTAGATTTTAAAGTCTTATCTGCATCATTGTTATTAACTTTGTAACCTGATTTAATCAATTGAGTTTTATATGGATCAAGTGACAACAATGATTCTTTAATTACCTTGGAATCTAATTTTGTAGTCATAACATCTTTTAATGCTTGAAGTTTTTCTTCAATTTTGCCTGATTTTGACAATGCTTCTTCTATGTAAGCTTTTTCGCTATCAGTTGCTACTTTCTTGTATTCATTCAAGATTTTTTTCATTTTGTCATATTGTGCGTATTGTAATTTTTCTTCTGCAGTTTTTCCTGTTCCGCCTTGATTATTTCCCCAAGGTGATTGGAAGTTGCCCCAAGGAGAACCGAAACCGAAATTGCCAAATCCGCCGAAGTTACCAAAGCCGCCAAAATTATTCATGCCATTCATCCAAGAACCGTTTTGGAATGACTGCATTGTTTGTTGAATGGCAAGCATTGGGTTTAATAAATTATTACCAAACATGCCAAATTCAGGATACTCAAAACCGATTGTAGCATCGAAGTTTGGAGTGAAGAATGAAATTGCATTCGCTCTATTCTTCTCCATTTGTTGGTTCCAAAATAGGTTTATTGAATCGCTAGGGTTTTCGCTCACCATTGCGTGATTTACGGATGAAAAATGAAATCCTGACATGATAGTTTTCCTCGTTTTTATACTCTTTATATATATAAAGTCATGTGTTTCTCAAAAATTGCCATGTTTTGTTAAAAATGCTTAACATTGCTTAACAATATATGAAAAGTTAATAACACCCTTGTAATAAACTTGATATACTCTTGAAATAAATCATTTGTATGATATAATAAAGTATCAGTGTATTGGAGGGATATATGGCAAGAGTATTGATTTCAATGTCTAATGATTTTCTTAATAAAGTGGATAATATCGCTTCTTCTGAACAAAGAACAAGAAGTGAGTTAATTAGAGAAGCATTGAGAGTATATATTAAACGCAATAGAATCTCTAACAATCTTAAAGCAGAAGAAAATGCTACACTTTTGGCTGAGTTGTTGGGCTAAGATATGGTCTTTTGATGTCCCATAAGGGAAAATTTTCTCTTAAAAAAAAGAAAAACTGACTCGTAATTTTGAGCCAGTATCACTATTCTCTATTAATTTTGGGAGGAGATTTGGGGATAGTTGATACCTGCATGTTATTATAAATTTTTAAATCATGGAACATGGTGTCAAGAAAAATTTACAATTTTTTACAAAAATTTACAAAGGCGACGAAATTAGTTTGTTTGAGCCTCTTATTTATGATAAAATCAACTGAGAGGTGTTTATGAAGAGAATTTTGGTTACGGGCGGTGCCGGCTTTATCGGTTCACATTTATGTCAAAGATTATTAGATGAAAATAATGATGTAATTTGTTTAGATAATTTTTTTACCGGTTCAAAAGATAACATAAGAAAATTTATCGGCGACAACCATTTTGAACTTGTGCGTCATGATGTTACAAAAGAATATTTTGCGGAAGTTGACCAAATATACAATTTAGCTTGTCCTGCAAGTCCGCCTCATTATCAATATGACGCAGTAAAAACAATTAAAACTTCAGTTCTCGGCATAATTAATATGTTGGATTTGGCGCGAGAATGTAAAGCTACGATATTACAAGCTTCAACAAGCGAAGTTTACGGTGATCCGAAAGTGCATCCTCAAACCGAAGATTATTGGGGAAATGTTAATCCAATTGGAAAAAGAAGCTGTTATGATGAAGGAAAACGCTGTGCGGAAACGTTGATGATGGATTATCACAGGCAAATGGATATTGATACCAAAATTGTTAGAATCTTTAATACTTACGGACCTAATATGGCGCAGAATGACGGACGTGTTGTTTCTAACTTCATATTACAGGCTCTAAAGAATGAAGATATAACTATTTACGGCAAGGGCAATCAAACTCGTTCATTCTGCTACGTTGACGATTTGGTAGACGGTTTAATCAAGATGATGAATTCAAATTTATGTGGGCCTGTTAATCTTGGAAATCCATCAGAGCGCACAATTTTAGAACTGGCAAAACTAATTATAGAATTGACAAATTCTAAATCTCAAATTGTGTATAAATCGCTTCCGTCTGATGATCCTACACAAAGACAACCTGATATCAGTATTGCTCGAAAAGAATTAAACTGGCAACCATCTACTGATATAGTAGACGGTTTGACTAAAACCATAGCTTATTTTAAAGCTCAATTATAAATAATTGTTATAGTATTTGAATAAGTTGTTTGTTATTTTGATTCAGAGTTTGTAGTTGTTGTGTCAGTAGTCGTGCTGGTTGTTGGACATGTTGTTTTTCCAACAATTTTAGCTAAAGCTGTTGACATTTTATCAATATCCGTTGCAGATTCTGCATCTTTTACAATTTGTGCAGCAAGGCTTCTATCAGTAGCTCCTGAACGTGTATCAGTCGGATTTTGTAAATAAGCCATACCTAATGCATCGGCAGGTCGAATACCACCATCGTTGTCTATTCTGAATTTAAACTCATTCGGTTTCAAGCAAGTTGTGCTATATGAACAAGGATTATTTTTAGAATGGTCTGTTGGTTTTATGTTGATTGTTAAGTCAGTTTGGTAGACGTTATTAACAGTGCTTGTTACAAAGCTCCATTCAACACCATCCGTAGTTCTAAAAGTGGCATTAGATGTACCAGTGTAGGTTGGTGTTCCATTTAAATTTAACCTATGTGAAAGTATTGCCGGAAATTTGTTTCCGCTTTTACAATTTTCATCGCTATTGTATGGAGAAATTGACGGTTGTTCGTCTGAATATAAACCACTTTTTGCTATGTTACCGCTGTTATTATAGGTATCCCAATATAAACTTGAATCATCCATTATTTCGCCTGTTTGGGTAGTTAATGTATTATACACTTTCATATATATAGTTTTACTTTTATCAGGTTGAATGCTCATCAAACTTGGCAGTGCAACTGCAGACACTACACCAATAACAGCTAAACTTATTAATAATTCCTGTAAAGTAAAACCTTTTTTTAACATCAAATACCTCGCTTCTTATTTTTTCTTTAATTATATCATATTTTTTAGAAAAATATAAAGCATTCGGCTCAAATCAACTCTGCTTTTTATAAATATCGGATAATAATCAGATTTCTCTCATAAACTTCTTCTAGTGGTAAAGTATAATTGATAATATCCACAACATTAGCATTAAATTTTTTCAAAACTTCTTTTGCGCCTTCAAGTTCTTCTAAAGCTTTTTTGGATTTGTACGCAACAAAATATCCACCTTTTTTAAGAAGCGGAAGGGCGTATTCTGATATTTTGGCTAAATCTGCAACGGCGCGACTTGTTATTATATCAAAACGCTTATTGCCAATATTTTCTACTCTGTCACAAATAGTAGAAAGATTGTTAAGTTTTAAAGTTTCTTTAATCGTATTAATTGAATTGATTTTTTTTCTTATGCTATCAATTCCAGTTACGTTAATTTCTGGATATTCGATTGCAATTGGGACGCAAGGAAAGCCTCCGCCACATCCGATATCAAGCAGATTTGCTTTTGTAATTTTGTATTTATCGAAAAATAGTTTGATTGCAAGAGAATCATAAATATGTTTTTCAAACAAAACTTTTTCGTCGTTTTTGGATATTAAATTTAGTTTGGCATTTTCTTCTAAAAACGCTTTCTTATATTTGCTAAAATCTGCGGTAATATCAAATTTATTTTTATTCATATTTATTTTCTATCTCGCTAAAATCTTCTTTGTTCATTCTGAGTTTCATATCTTTTATACGGCTGTCGATTTTTTCTACATCATCACCAATTGCAATAGCAAATTTTTTCGCTTTAAAATATTCTTCTAATGCTTTTTTTGCCAAGCTTGAGTCGTTATAGTAATAATCACCCAAAGCAACGCAGGATTCCATGATGTAATAGCTTTCATCCAAAAACTCTGCTGATTGCTTTGCTTCCAGTAAATAATTAAGCGCATCTTTATCATGTAGCTTAACCAAAACTTCTGCTAGTTGTGATGCGTTGTAATAAATTCCGTCATAGTCGTTATTACATTTTTCAATGTCGTAAGCTTTTTTTAAACAATCCTTTGCGTCGGATAAATTACCATTATCAGCATAACATGCCCCCATATTTGAATATGCAAGTGATTTGTAAGGATTGTCTTCGCTTAAAGTTATGCATTTTGTGTAATATTCGAACGCAGTCTTCTCATCCCCTCTATCGTCTGAGGCGAGTGCATATTTAAAATACAATTCGGCTAGAGTGTCTTCCGGCGTATTTTCATCCAAAGACTCAAGTGCCTTTTTGTAGTAAGAATATGCTTCATCAGCGTTATTTTGTGCAGTATAAATATTACCTAAAAGAGTGCAAGCAGCAACCATTAATGATTGAGGTGTGTCAACCGAATAAATAACTTTTTTAATTGTTTCAATTGCTCTTTCGCATTTGTACATTAAAAAATAAATATACGTGAGTTCATAATACAAGTAATTAAGATTGATTACCTCGTTGTTTTTCTTGTAATAACTCTCGACGCGTTCTAAATAATATTTAGCTTTTGAATAAGAACCAATTTCTTTATAAGCACGAGCAAGGGAAAGCTGAACTTCATTCTGGGTTTGTATATCAAGATTTTCATCATTTAGAATATCTGAATAAAGTTCAATAGCTTCTGTATTACGTTTTTCTTCAAATAGTTTATGTGCTTTTTGTAATTTTGAATTAATATCCTGCGGTATAGCCTTTTTTTCTGCAACCGGTTCTTGCGGTTGGGTTTCAGTAGGCTTTTCTTCTTCAATTGCACCTGATTCAATTTTTTTAATGCATTCGTTGTGGTATTCAATTTCTGCTCTTAATGCTTGTCTTGAAATAAGTATTTCTCTTGTTTGCAACGGTTCTTTCAACTGTTTTTCATAAATACTTATAATATATTTATGCAGCTTGATTTCTGTTTTTGCAGGGATTGAAATATCTATATTTTGTTGAAAATAGTCTTGTACATAAATCATTTCACCGACTTGGAAAATCATTAGGTTGGTTTTTAGATATTCAATTGAAAACTCGTCATAAAGTTCAAAAATGGCGAGTGCATTGAGCGTAAGACCGTGTCTTACGGTTCTCAAGAACCAAAAGAAATTTCTGATTGTATTTGGAATAAGGTTAATGTACGTCATGCCTAAATACGAATCAAAATTCATTCCTGACATTGCAAATTTTTCTAAAAACTCATTTAGAGAAATTTTCATTGCTTGGATGATTTTTATTGCTAAAGCCGTGTAATAATAATAACCGCGCGTGTATTTATAAAAATCTTCAAGTGTTGTATCCGTGCAGGTTATTTGATTTGTTGTCAAAAATTCTTTAAAAAAGTCTTTAGAAAAAGCTTTTAAGAAGACTTTTTTATCAAATTTTATGTCGCCCAAAATGCCTTGCACAAGTGCTCTGGTTGATAAGATAACTTTTAAATTATCATTTTTTAATGCGTCTTGCAAACTTTGAGAAACAAGATTTGCATTTTCTTCCAAAATATCATCATAAGAATGCAAAATGATAACAAATGGTTTCTTAATAGAGGAAATGTAAGTTTGGAATTTAACTGCAAGAGTTGTAATCTTTGTATTCAAATTTACGGCTTTAGATAAGGCTGTTTTTTCAATTACATCTATGAAATGCAACAATATATCATCGCACACGGTTGATTCTTTGCAATAATACTCAAGTTTAATAACATCTTTTTGTAAAAAATCTGCGACATAGTTAATAAATTGTCGTTTACCGGTTCCTAAAAATCCGTGTACATATAAAAATTTTTCTTCTGATGCAAAAAAAGTTAGTGCTTTCTTTATTTCTGCGTCATCATTTTTTAACAAAAGCGGATGAATTTTGTCTGAATTTGGTAAAGTAACATCATTAATATCAATAGATGTGTTTAAAAATTGATAAGCCATACATTGATTTTAATAGATTTTATGAGTTTTTGCAAATATTGTATTTGTTAATACGCGTTTTACCAACTCACCCTCCTGTAATCAGAGAGCAAGTAAGATTTAATTTTTGACATGGAAGAAAAAGTAAAGTTGTTAAAATCGCAAGCAAAACTAGTCTTTTTCTACTTTAACAAATGCAAATTTTTTAGGTGCAAACAAATTATATAAAAATTCAATGATTTTATGCATAATAATCTAACCCCTTATTTTGTTTTTTTGCTTGTAATTTTTCTGCTTGTGCTTTAACGCTTTTTGCTTGTCCTGCGACTTTATAATCCTGACTTGATGGGTCAGAAGGCGCCATTGCAGAATTAATTACCGTATTAGCTTCTTCAATAGTCTTCTTTGGATTTTTAGGATTCAATGACGGAATTTTTATTGAAACATGACCGCCAATAGGAATGCCGTTTTTCCAATCAATAACTATCGGGCCGGTTAGTGAACCGCCTTTCGCTTTGTGCGCTCTCTCGTGCGTATAAATTTCTGCTAATCTTTGTCTGATTAAGCCTTGTTGTTGATTTCTGATATTTGTTACATTCATTTTACACTATCCTAAAATCGGAATTTTATTTATCCGAGAATTCTATTATACTCTTTTTTTTGCTTTTTGCAATAGCAAAATTTGAAATATTAAAAATTTATAAAATCTTTATAAATGTTGTTTGAACAACTGTGTCATGATTTTTTTATGGAGTATAATATAAATTAACAAAGTAGTAATAGAAAAAGTCCGAATGGACTGGAAAAAACAAGGAGATTAAAATGTCAGAATTAACATTAGAAAAACAATCTTCTACAACTGATTTCGTTGGCGGCAAATGGCAGTCAGAAATCAACGTAAGAGATTTCATCCAAAAAAACTACACACCTTATGATGGTGATTCTAGCTTCTTGGCAGGCCCAACAGAAGCAACTACAAAATTGTGGCAAGAATGCTGCGATTTGTTCAAAAAAGAACGTGAAAACGGCGGCGTTCTTGATATGGACACAAAAATCGTTTCTACAATCACTTCTCACAAAGCTGGTTATATTGACAAGAGTTTAGAACAAATCGTTGGTTTACAAACAGATAAACCTCTAAAACGTTCTCTACAACCATTTGGTGGCATCAGAATGGCTGAAACTTCTTGCAAATCTTATGGTTACGAAGTTGATCCTGAAATTACAGAAATTTTCACAAAATACAGAAAAACTCACAACCAAGGTGTTTTCGATTGCTATACTCCAGAAATGAGAAAAGCAAGACACGCAGCTATCTTGACAGGTTTGCCAGATGCTTACGGTCGTGGTCGTATCATCGGTGACTACAGAAGAGTCGCTCTTTATGGTATCGACAGATTAATCGAAGACAAAAAAGAACAACATGCTTCATTAGATGGCGAAATGAGACCTGAAAAAATCCAATTAAAAGAAGAATTGGCTGAACAAATCAGAGCATTGCAAGAAATGGCTGAATTGGGTGATGAATACGGTTTCGATATCAGAAAACCTGCTTCAAACGCTAAAGAAGCTATCCAATGGTTATACTTCGGTTACTTATCAGCAGTAAAAGAACAAAACGGTGCTGCAATGTCAGTTGGTAGAACTTCTACTTTCTTGGATATCTACATTGAAAGAGATTTGAGAAACGGTGTTATTACTGAAGCTGAAGCTCAAGAAATGATTGACCACTTCATCATGAAGTTAAGATTAGTTAAATTCGCTAGAACTCCTGAATACAATTCATTATTCTCTGGCGACCCTACTTGGGTAACTGAATCAATCGGTGGTGTTGGTATTGACGGTCGTCACATGGTTACTAAAAACTCATTCCGTTACTTACACACTTTAGAAAACTTAGGTACAGCTCCAGAACCTAACATGACAGTATTGTGGTCTAAGAGATTACCACACGCATTCAAACAATATGCTGCTCACATCTCTATCACAACTTCATCAATTCAATACGAAAACGATGATTTGATGAGAGTTACTCACGGTGATGATTACGCTATTGCTTGTTGTGTATCTTCAATGGTAGTTGGTAAAGAAATGCAATTCTTCGGTGCTAGAGCTAACTTGGCTAAGTGCTTGTTATATGCAATCAACGGTGGTGTTGATGAAAGAATTAAAGAACAAGTTGGTCCTAAGTACAGACCTATCACTTCTGAATACCTAGACTTTGATGAAGTTATGGAAAAATATGAAGATATGATGGAATGGTTAGCTGGTTTGTATGTTAATACATTGAACGTTATCCACTACATGCACGACAAATATTGCTACGAAAGATCTCAAATGGCTCTTCACGATAGAGATGTTAAGAGATATTTCGCAACAGGTATTGCTGGTTTATCAGTAGTTGCTGACTCACTTTCTGCTATTAAATATGCAAAAGTTAAAACTATCCGTGATGAAAACGGCTTAGTTGTTGACTACGAAGTTGAAGGCGATTATCCAAAATATGGTAACAACGATGATAGAGTTGACCAATTTGCAGTTAACCTAGTTAAGAAATTCATGAACATGATTAGAAAACACTATACTTATAGAAATTCTATTCCTACAATGTCTATCTTAACAATTACTTCAAACGTTGTTTACGGTAAGAAAACAGGTAATACTCCTGACGGTAGAAAAGCTGGTGTTCCTCTAGCTCCTGGTGCTAACCCAATGCACAGACGTGATACTCACGGTGCTGTAGCATCTTTGGCTTCAGTTGCTAAGCTTCCATTCAATGATGCTCAAGACGGTATCTCAAATACATTCTCAATTATCCCTAACGCATTGGGTAAAGATGATGTATTCATGGGCGACTTGGACATCCAACTTGATTGCGGATGCTCAGAAGGAACTTGCGGTTGCTAAGGAAAAATCTTTGACAACCGGTTGAAAGGTGAAAAAGTTGAACAGTTGAAAAGTTTGTTAAAAAGAAATTATATTGTTTAACTTGTTAGACATTGAAAGTATTTAATACGAACTTTTCATCCTTTCAACCATTCAACTTATCAACTCTTGATGAAAGTAGTAGAGCGGATTAAGAATCCGACAAACATAAGGAATAAAACAATGACAACACAACAAGAAGAAAACTTAATAAATCTTTTAGACGGTTATGTTGAAAAGGGTGGTCACCACTTAAACGTAAACGTATTCAACAGAGAAACATTGCTTGATGCTCAAGCACATCCTGAAAAATACCCACAATTAACAGTAAGAGTTTCAGGTTATGCTGTAAACTTCATTAAGTTAACAAAAGAACAACAAGACGATGTTATCTCAAGAACATTCCACGCTTCTTTAGGTAACGGCTGCGGCTGCTAGACTAAAGGGTAAAGGTAAGAGATTAAACGAAGGCGCGATATTCTATCGCGCCTTTTTACATTGAGGATAAAATTCAATATTAAACATGTTTTTATTAAAAAAAAGTAGGATGCAATTTTTTGCACCATTAACTTTTATTATCACTTTTGCTCAAAACTAAATTATATGTTATTATAATTAAAAAACTTAGGAAGAGGGGATTATGGAAAATAACAATAAACCGGTTGTTAATTTGATTTCTAAACCGGCAAACATGCTAAAAACAATTTATACAGCGGCAAGAACCTGCTATAGCGCAGATACACCGTTTAATATATACAACAGCACTGATGATGAAGAAAAAATGCTTAAATTAATTGAGCGCGTTATTTCCTCAGGTCATTATTCCGTAATCGAACATATTCAAGTAACTTTCGCGATTTCTAATGTATCAAGAGCTTGTACTCACCAACTTGTGCGTCACCGCCACATGTCTTTTTCTCAAAAATCTCAAAGATATGTTAAAGAAAAAGGTCAATTTGACTATTTGATTCCACCTACAATTGCTAGAGATGAAAATTTAAAAGCAAAATTTGTAGAATTTATGGAAGAAATTTCTAAAAAGTATTTAGAATTTACAGAAGCAGGAATTCCTGCTGAAGACGCAAGAGCAGTGCTACCAAACGCGGCTTCAACTTCTATTGTTGCAAGTTTAAATTTAAGAGAAATGATTCACTTGGCAAACTTAAGACTTTGCACACGCGCACAATATGAAATTCGTTCGATGATTAAAATGATGTGCGATGAATTAATTAAGGAAGAACCTTGGCTTAAGCCTTATTTAGTTCCTAAATGCGAACGCCTTGGCTATTGCGATGAAGACAAATCTTGCGGAAGGATGCCTAAATTAGCTCAATGAAAAAATTAGCAATTATACTAACTTTAATATTTTTAGCCTTGGTTGCTATCTATTTCTTCATTTTTTTGCCTGAAAAATATGAAGAAAGTGATTTGTATGATGAAATTTTACACCGCGGAAAGCTTAAAGTCGGCATAAACACAGACTCCAAACCTTTTGGATTTATGGACAAAGATTGGAAAATTGTCGGCTATGATGCAGATTTAGCGCATTATATGGCACAATATATCCTTAAAAACCCTGATGCAGTTGAATTTTTCCCCGTTACACCTGCAAATAGAATGTTAAAGGTTTCAACCGGTGAATTGGATATGGTAATTGCAACGGTTACAATTACTCCACAACGAGAAGAAATTATTAATTTTTCAATACCTTATGATTACGCAGGACAAGCACTTTTGGTACGTTCTAACAGTAAAATCAAATCATTGGCAGATTTATCAGGACAAAACGTCGGTGTAGTTTTCGGAACGACAGCAGAAAAAAACATGCTTGCTTTAGCACCTGACGCAACCGTTATAGGTTTTAGAAATTATAGAGTTGCTTACGAAGCACTAAAAGCAGGCAAAATTGATGCTTTAACGTCTGATGATACTATTTTGAGTGCATTTGCATTTGAAGATAAATCGGTTAAACTTCTACCTAAAAGATATACAAGAGAGCCTTATGGAATTGCAATCAGAAAAGGTAAAGGCACACAAAAATTAAAAGAAAACATTGATTTTGCAATCGGCGATATGAAACAAAAAAATGTAATAAATCGTATGCGCCGTAAATGGGGATTATAATTCTTTTTTTCTAAATGCAAATTTTTTGAAGAATACATAAGTAAAAATTGCAGATACTATTGTTGCTACAATTTGTGCAACAAAAACGTTTAAATGTAAGATTTTAACTATAAATTCTAAAAGTCCCGCATTTATAAGATAGCTGAAAAACCAAGTTGTGCAACATTTTAGATATTCTTTAACCCAATTTTCCTTGCCTTCAAACACAAGAAATTTTTGAGTTGTGTAGGAAATGATTGATGAGATTGCCCACGCTAAAGCGAGAGCTATTTGATATGCGCTATCACCCAACACTATACAAAAAGCAGAATATATTAAATATGAAACGCCGGCATTAAATCCGCCAACAAACAAAAAACGTATTTTATCAGATAACTTAAACCAGTACTCTCTCATGTGATTTATTATACAATAAAAAACGTAGACTGTGTCGGATAATTGCCATCCAACACGACCGTATAACACTATTTATTTCTTTGTTATGTACATTTACTAAAAAATGTGCTAAAATTAGTCTATGTTTACCGGAATCGTAGAAGAAACAGGGAAAGTCCAAACTGTCACAGATAGAAAAATTGTTATTGAATGTCACGAGGTTTTAGAAAATACTAAAATTGGTGATAGCATTGCTGTGAACGGAGTTTGTTTAACCGTTACAGAAATTGGCAAAAACAGTTTTTCTGCCGACATCTCACCTGAAACATTCAAAGTTTCTTGCAAGTTAAAGCTCGGCGACATTGTAAACTTGGAACGCGCAATGAGTGCGAACGGACGTTTTGGCGGACATATTGTGAGTGGTCACGTTGACGGCGTTGCCACAATCATTGGTTTAAAAAACAATGGCGAATTTTACGATTTGCAACTAAAATTAGCGAATGAAGAAGCTAAATACGTAATAAGAAAAGGCTCAATTACGATAAACGGCATAAGCTTGACTATTGCAAGCGTTGAGGATAATTTAATAAACATCGCAATAATCCCCCACACATACGAAAACACATGTCTAAAAAGCTTAAAGATGGGTGATTTGGTGAATATAGAGGTCGACATCCTAGCTAAATATATTGAAAAATTTTTATCAAAGAATGATGATAAGTCAAAAATAGATATTAATTTTCTGCAAAGAAATGGTTTTTGTTAATATAACAGGTTGATTTAACGCAATTCAAAAAACTTTAGCGGTCGTGTTGGACTAACAACTACTTCATTTTTAATAGAGATTTTGCAAAATTTTCAACCACTTCATTTAATTGTTTTCTGAATCGTTTAGGTACTCTTTGTTCAATTGCATCTATTACTGAACCTGATATATGTTCTATTTTACCATTATCTAATATTAATTCAGGCATTTTGAAAGAGGTTAAACTCCATTTATTAGTTTTTGGATTTTTTGATATAGCACCTTCAATATTACCTAATTTTTTCTCAATAATTTTTGTTCCATCAGGTAAATTTGTATATTTTTTATAACCTACATTTCTACCCTTATAAAAATAATTAATTTCAGAAGGTTGTGCGTAATATCCTTTTTCTTGTAACTGTACAAGCCCTTTATTATAATTTTCTATTGCAGAACCATCATTTTTAAATGCCGAATCAATATCATTTAAAAAAGTATCGAAATTTGCTGGTCCATTTGTGCCACATATAGATTCTGAACTTTTAATATTAATACCTTGATTACTTTGTCTTGTTAAACTTACTTTGTTAAAGAATACATCTAGATTTGTACTTCCGTCCATATACTACCACCTTCATTTTTATTAGTTACACACATTTAAATATATAAAAAACAATAACAATTGAAAAATTGATTTATTATATCTGAATTGCCAATTGTATAAAGTGCTATATCATACGTTATCATTATTTTGTAGACGCATAAAATTTATTTTAATATTTTGTAACAATTTCTATTAAATTATTAAAGTTTTCTGAAAAATTGCCGATATATAAAATAAGAATAAAATTAAGGACAATTATGACTGACGGTAGAATTGACGGACATTTTAGAATAGATAAAGGTGGTATAACTCAAGGCATTCAAAAGGAATTAGGCTTGAGTAGTCAAGAGTGCAAGCAATTAGGAAGCGTGTGGACTCAAATAATAAACGAGTTTGATGACTCAAATAACATGCAAGTTTCAAACAACAAAAATGAAACACCAAATAAAAGCAATAATTATGAAGTTCACAAAGATGCTATTGTACAATTTTCTAAAGATTGTTGGAAAAGAATTGTAGATTTAGTCAACAAAACTCTGCATAAAAATATTCAAATAGAAGAAGCTGAAAATGTAGAAGAAACGGCTAATACATCTCCTAAAAACAATAACGATACTGCAACAACAAATAAACAAAATATTGAAAACGCATACAATGACTTAAAATCAATGACGGGTTTGTTTGTTCAGAAATACAAACTTGATGAAAACAAATTTACAAAATCGTTAGAACAAGCACGACAAGGAACATTAAACAGTTTGCCCGAAAATATTTGTAATTCGGCAGATTTTGCAATGAGTATGTTGATGGAAGTTT
Source organism: uncultured Candidatus Melainabacteria bacterium (assembly GCA_934747325.1). Classification (GTDB taxonomy): domain Bacteria; phylum Cyanobacteriota; class Vampirovibrionia; order Gastranaerophilales; family Gastranaerophilaceae; genus CAG-196. Next base: position 37,757 of record CAKVGW010000011.1, read on the forward strand.
TTAACGAATTAATGCCAAATAATAAAAAAGAAGCAGTTAAAAATGCGTTGATAGAAGTTGCACAACATTATAAAGATATTGAAGGGGCAAATATTGCACATATTTCTTGTAAAGACATTATTGAAAATCCGGAAAAAATTGATGAATTAACAAATAGGTATGTTCCTATTGATACAGAGAAATTTATACAAGTTGCAAAAGATGCAATTAGTGAATTAATCAATAATTCTGGTAAAATGACTTTCCCTAAAGAAGTAGATAAACAAGAAGTTTTAAACAAACTAAAAAACTATAATCCGGAAAATATTCAAAACCTTGATGGACATGATAGATTTGGCTTAAAACTTGATGAAAATCCGTCTAAGGCTGATATTGCAATTGCAATTTTAAGCGATATTTTGGGCATGAATGGAGCTAAAGAAGATAGAGAAATAAAATCAGAAATAACTTTACGCCAAACAGCAGTTAATAATGTTATGAATATGTATGACGATGATATGACATTAAGAGGTACAAAATTCAGTGAAGTTAAAAAAAGAGCAGAACAACATCAACAGGCGATTGATGAAGCCAGAAACTACATAAAATCAAAGTTTAAAGTTTCCGGTTTAGACAAACAAGTTGACGAAAAATTGTTTATGGAATGTTTAAATAACATTACACTTGATATTGAAAGCAAGGGAGCAGGCAGGGTTGAAGACGATATTTTAGCGATTGAAACGAACGATACTGATATATCAGAATGGACAGGAGAAGGAACAACGCAAGCAAGAATGGTTAAATTATTAATCCATGAGGCTTACCACTTGTACCTTTATAAAGATGGTAAACACACTAAGGAAGCCACAAAAGAAGAGGAAGCTACCGCTGAAATGTTGTCACTAAGAACAATGGCAAACTTGTGCAAGAATGATTCTTCTTTAAAACCGTTTGAAATATACGGACAATTAATTAGTGATTTTACTTCCAACGAAACAATCGCCAATAATCAAAAATTCAATTCTGACTTTTTAGCAAGTTATACAAAGCACACAGGCACGGTAGAAGATGCTATCAGAAAAGCGAAAGAGAACGTAAAATTGTAAAACTCATTCGTGTTACAATAAACCAATGAGCCACATTTTAAAACCATTAAAACTAACTAGAAAAGATGGGAAAGTTGTAAATGTAATATTCTACAACAATGTTGGTATTGATAATGTTGAGATTTTGGATATTAAAAAACTCAAATTTGAAGGTATGAAAACTAAAGATATCAAGAAATCTTTAATACGAGATGTTGTATTTAAGAGTGATGAAAAATTATATCTTCAAAATAAAACATCAAATATTATGGCATTACTCCCACGAAAACATTTAACTAAAATTATATCAACAGTTTTTAGGCGAGATATTGAGAGTAGATATTCATATTTAAAAAAAGAAATAATTTCTAACGTAGATACAATTTTCTACAATGCAATCCCAATATTAAAACATCCAGAATTAAAATCTGAAATCTTGTATGATTATCAATACATTCATCGTTTTGCATTGCCATTAAAAATTGGTGGTGTACTATTTTTAGTAATGATTACAGTTAAGGAACGTATTGACCATGATGATATCACTATTGATAAATTTGCAATTTATGATATGTATTCAGAAGCTCTAAAATATAAAAATCCATTTGGTAGTTCCTCCACAGCTTCTGTAGGAAATAATCCTATGACCACCTGTAGCCATTACCAAATGGATACTTACAGTATAAACGATTTAACCACCTTTGTCAATCGTAGTATAACGAATTTTGAACAACGCGTTTAACCTAGTTTGCTTTCTTTATCCTGTACATTTGCTCAAAAATGTGCTAGAATTGTTCTATGTTTACTGGAATCGTAGAAGAAACAGGAAAAGTCCAAACTATCACAGGTAGCAAAACGGTTATTAAATGCCACGAGGATTTAGAAAATACTAAAGCTGGCAATTTGGTGAATATAGAGGTCGATATCCCAGCTAAATATATTGAAAAAATTTTATCAACGAGTGATAATAGGTCAAGAATAGATATTGATTTTCTACAAAGGAATGGTTTTTGTTAATATGACAGGCAAGTTTAACACAATTCAAGAAGCTTTAGAGGATTTCA
>CAKVGW010000012.1 GCA_934747325.1 uncultured Candidatus Melainabacteria bacterium
TCTTCTGAGTTGAAATTAAATGATGTCATCTCTGAGTATTCAATTAGTGCTTCATGTTCGTCCATACCATACCTCTTTAATCAACTGCTATACACAATTCTTTGTTTTTACTTTTTTTGATTTCCTTTTTGCTTACAGATATGTTATCGGCATTTTTTTTAAAAACTTTAGAGTTTTGAACCGTTTTGTTACATTTCGTTACACAAACCCTGTATAAACTTCAATTCTATTGAAGTTCATTTTTCTTAATAAAATGAAGAAATATTAACTTTAACACTTTTATATTGTTATTTCATATATAATAAACCTATGCAAATTTATTCGAACAAATCTTTTTCTAATCCTATAGAGATTATTCAAGCCGAAGGCGATTTAAAAAAAGCTTTTGCAAAAATAGATAAACTACGACAGCAATATTATTTGCTTGGCTATATAACCTATGATTTTAAAAAACTTTATTTCGAAGTGTTTGATAAATTTACAGAATACAAACCACAAACACCTAAACAACTAGGTACAATTATTAAACCGCTTATTTCTAAAGAAACTTATGTAGAAGCAATCAATAAAATAAAAAAATATATTAAAAATGGTGTTACGTACGAAGTTAATTATACTTACCCATCAGAAGTTCTAACAAATTTAAACGGAATAGATTTATATGAAGCAATTTTAGAAAAACAAAAAACACCTTATAACACATACCTGGAAACACCTGAATTAACATTGCTTTCTTATTCGCCTGAATTATTTTTCAAGCTTCAAGATAATAAAATTTTAACAAAACCGATGAAAGGAACAGCACCAAGATTAGGTGATGAAAAAGATTCAACAAGGCGTGAATTTCTTTATAACGACATAAAAAATCGCGCTGAAAACATAATGATTGTTGACTTATTAAGAAATGATTTGGGCAGAATTTCTAAAACAGGTACTGTTAGAGTAGACAAATTGTTTGAAATTGAAGAACATCCGACAGTTTTTCAAATGACTTCTGAAATTTCTTCTGAACTTGAAGAAAATACAAGTTTATATGATATATTCAAGGCAATTTTCCCTTGTGGTTCAATTACAGGCGCTCCAAAAATTTCAACTATGCGAGTAATTGATGAATTAGAACCTTTTGATAGAAACATTTATTGTGGTGCTATAGGATTTTTATCACCTGATATTTGCGAATTCAGTGTACCAATCAGAATTTTGTACGGAAAAGACAACAAATACACTTATCATGCCGGTGGTGCTATTGTTTGGGACTCTACAGCAGAAGATGAATGGGAAGAAACGCTTGTTAAAACAAAGTTTTTGCAAACTGATTTTCAGTTGATTGAAACGGCAGTTGACGATTGGCAAAGACATGTAACGAGAATAAAAAAATCCGCACTAGAACTTGGTTTTGAGTGGAATAAAGATATTGAAAACTTGAGAAAAACACAAGAGCTAATTCCCTCTCCTTGGGGGAGGGCTAGGGAGGGGGCTTGTCCATGCAATATTAATCCCGAAAAATTAAGAATTCTTTTACACAAAGACGGTAGCTTCCAAAAACAAAAAACACCTCTACCAACCGCTACCAATCATCAGGAATTACCGAAAATCAAGCTTCAAGGCAAAGTCAATTCTCATAATCCGTTTCTTTATCATAAAACAACTATTAGAGAATCAATGCCAACAGATGTTTTTGAACACATAAGAACAAATGAGCGCGATGAAATCACAGAAGGAACTTTCACCAATATTGCGATTGAAAAAGACGGCAAATTATATACACCTCCAGTGTCTTGCGGTTTATTAAACGGCACTTACAGACAAAAACTTATAGAGGATGGCGAATTAATCGAGAAAATTATTTATCCGAAAGATTTAAAAACAGCAGACAAGATTTTTTGTTTCAATTCCGTACGAAAAATGATTGAGGTAGAACTATGCTAATAATTGATAATTACGATTCTTTTACTTACAACATCGTACAATACATCAAAATCTTGGGCGTAGCACCGATTGTGATAAAAAATGATGAATTAAGCTTAGGAGAAATCAAAAATCTTAGTTTTTCAAGAATAATTCTTTCACCGGGGTGGGGAAATCCTGAGAATTCGGGTGTTACAATGGATGTAATCGACTGTTTTCAAGATAAAATTCCAATTTTGGGGGTTTGTTTAGGCATGCAATGTATTGCAAAATACTTTGGCGCAGAAATTATTAAAGCTCCCGAGCCTTATCACGGTAAGAATTCAAAAGTTTTTTTTGATAAAGATTTTGATTTATTTAAGGGCATGAAACAAGGCTTTAGTGCAACAAGATATCATTCGTTGATTATAAATGAGAATTTTTCAGACCAATCCCCTATTCAAATAACCGCTTGGACAGAAGATAAAATTCCAATGGCATTAAAAATTCAAAACAAACCCATTGTAGGCGTACAATTTCACCCTGAAGCAATTTTGACAGAGGATGGAATTGAAATATTTAGAAATTTTTTAAAATATTATTAACGCTTCAACCTTAAACATTCTTCGCCTAACACATTATTTGCAATTTCTACAACCCTTTGTGCCAAATCGACATAAACTCTTCTAGAAAAATGGTTTATACAAGTTGTGTAATCTTCATCGCTCTTTATAAAATCTGTAAGTTCAATAAATTCAACTCTATCTTTAAAAGTTTCTTTTATCATAGAATTTAAAATCTTATGACGTTCTGCCATATTTTCATATCCTGCTTGAATTTTATCAGTCGGAATTTCACTTCCCAAAATCAGAACCAATTTGGCTTTCAAATTATCCAAAATATAATTAATATTTTTTATAACCAAATCAACAGGCGGATTTCCACCAAATACATAGTGTTTCTTAAACTCTTTCAACATCAAAATATTTTGCGGACGAGCTTCTACTGGAATTGGTGCAAGAATTTTTTCCCAATTTGATTCATTTGTAATATCACAATCCGCAAATCCAAAGAACGCATAAGTTCCATCATCTTTATTGATATAAATTCCACTATGTGTTACCGTTAAAAGACTCAAAAACACAAGATTATATTTTTCGTCAAAAAACTTCGTCCTAAATTCGTCCGCATTTGGAAACGGAAAACGCATTGAAAGCTCTGCCAGCTTTTCTTTTGAAAGTCGATGTGTTTGTTCAATAAACGCAGTATGCGTATGCGCCAAAATATAAACCAATTGCTTATTCCAATACGGAAATTCCGTATCAATATTGCAATCTGCATCAATATAACTCAAAGTCGAATACAAATCACAAGGCCCTTTAAAAAGAATATTTTTGTTGTTCAATTTTGGCACAGGTACAGTTTTAATCTCCAAATTTTCAACAATTTCTATCCAATCAACTTTGCTGTCTAAAGTTGATGCAACTTCGCCCTTAATCTCAATTTGCGGTCTTCTTAGATAATCATAAACAAACTGTTCAATTCCCATATTCATAATTCTGCAAGAGAACAAGAAATGGACAAGCTTATTTTCCTTTTTATTTAAGGCATAAAATCCGCAAATACCATAATTTCCAAACTTATCTTCTGCAATGATATAAGCACAATCATTATTTTTAATTGTATCTTCCAAATTTTCATCTCTAAATTTTGTGAAATTCAGTTGATTAGTTCTCGTGATAAGTTTTTTTATTCGCTCCAAATTATTTAAGCAATCTTTTTTTATACAAATTTTTATTTTACTTGAGCGCAAAAAATCTTCGTTTGAAGACGCTTGTGCGATTTGATGCGACTTTTCTTCTAATATTTTATACTGTTTAAGCCTTGTGTGTTCAAAATCATAATCATTAACTAAGTAAAGCTCTTCTGCTATTTTGTTAATAAATTCAGGCGTTGCGCTCATAATGTCTGGCGAATAAAATTTAGCCTCATTAATGTTTGAAACATTATCGTCAATAAAAATAACATTCTCATTGCGCAAATTCATTGATTTGATTATGTTTTGAATGCGCTCACCCTTTGGTGTCCAATCTATCGACACAAAAACAAATAAATCCCAAACATCCTTCAAACCCAAGTCAATAAATTTATTTTTTACATCCTCAAAATTATTTTTAGAACAAATGGAATTCATAATGCCCTTAGTTGTAAGCTCGCGTACAAGCGCAATAGCTTCGGGCTTAAGAACAACATCACCTTCTGATAAATTACCACTCCAAAAGGTGTCATCTAAATCCCAAATAATTAGTTTTGTTTTTGTTATATCATAATTTTTGCGCATTATTTTTTGTTTGTTGAAATTGTGCAAACAGAGCTGTCTTGCAAGTATTTACTCCAAGCCTTAACTACAGGATTGTCTTGAACCGCAGAAAGATTTGAAGTATCAACTTTTGATTTTGAATATTGTTGAACTACAGCATAAGATTGCATAACATTTACAAGTTCATCAATCTGCGCCTTAGACAATTTACAAGTCACACAAGAATCCACTCCTGAAAAATTAAGTTTTTCTTGATAAACACATTTATCACCTTGCCAACCGAGAATTTTTTTGCTTGAAGTTACATTTATTCCGTCAGTTTGCACGCTTCCGCTTTCAGAATAAGAAGAACAATTCTTTAGTGCATAAGCAAATTTAGCATCATCTGCTAAAACAATTAACGTAGTTAAAATTATAGTCAATGCAAATATAAAATATTTTTTCATAATAGCCTCTTTTACAAACCCATTGTAACAAATTGTTAAGAAATAAGCAAACTATAAATTTTAACAAATTAAAAATTCTAATTCCTTTTCTTTTTTTAAAAATATTATTTTAAAATAACTTTCATTACTGAATCTTTAATATATTTGAATAAATTCATCCATATACACGATAGCAATTTTGTTACAAAACGTTACAATAGAATGAGACATGTTTTAGGACAGAGGGATGGAACAAGATATCTCATCATACAATAAAATAAAAAAGGTTACGAACGAAGAGTTGACAGAGATGTGGACTCAATATTTTGCTGACCATGATAATAAAGAATTGAGAGATGCTTTAATCCTTCAATACATTTATCTTACACGCTATGTTGTAGGACGTGTTAAAGTTGCACTTCCGCCAACATTCTCTTATGAAGATATTTCAAGCTATGGCGTAGAAGGTTTAATTGATGCAGTCGAAAAATTTTCACCAAAAATGGGAGCGAGATTTGAAACCTATGCATTGGTTCGTATTAGAGGAAATATCATTGATAAAATCCGTTCACAAGACTTTTTGCCAAGAAGCGTAAGAAGAAAGATTAAAGATGTAAAAGAAGCTCAAGAAGAATTGAAAAAGCAATTTGGACGTGCAGCAACCAACACAGAAATTGCAAACTTTTTGGGTATTGAAAGAGAAAAAGTTGAACAGTTGCTTTCAGATGATACAACTGTTACTTCAATTTATGATAAAAAAGGTTCATCAGACGGGGATATTGAAATCATTGACACAATTCAGGATTCACATAATTTAGCTCCGCATGAAGAAATGGAAGAAAAAGACGTTAAGAAGGAGCTTGAAAACGCGTTGAAAAGATTACCTGAAAGAGAAAGAACTATTATGGTTCTTTACTACCACGAAAACATGACACTAAAAGAAATTGGCGAAGCAATTAATGTTTCAGAATCAAGAATTTCACAATTACACGCGCAAGCAATCATGAAACTTAAGAACTTGTTAAGTGAAAATCGTTCTGAAAGATTGAAAAGAAGTATTGTATAAGTTAGTGCAATAATGTAATTTTGTTGCACCAAAACATTCGAAATCAAAAAGCACAATAGAATATTTTAAAACAATTTTCCACTTTCCATTTTCAATTTTCCATTATTAACAAGTTTCAACTTCTCGATTAAGCTCGTACAAAAATCTCAACCCTTCCAGTGTCAAATAAGGATTTACAAAATCGAATTTGCGATTCATATATTTTGCAATCAAACTTGAATAACCACCTGTAGCAACAATACAAGCTTTTTCACCAAGTTCTTTTTCACATTGTTCGATTAATCCTTCAATAGCACAAGCAGAACCTCGAATTACACCTGAAAGCATCGCATCAGCAGTATTATCACCAATTGCTTTACCAACAGTATCAGGTTCTATTCGCGGTAATTTAGAAGTGCTTTTATTTAAAGCCCTAAACTGCAAATTAAGTCCCGGCATGATAACTCCACCAACAAAATCGCCATCTTTATTAATAATATCAAAAGTTGTTGCTGTACCTAAATCGACAATAATTGCAGGTTTAGAATACAAAACGTACGCACCGCAGGCGTTTGCAATTCTATCCGCACCGGCTTCTTTCGGGTTTTTAAGTTTAATCTTAATTCCCAAATTTAATTTTGGTGACAAAAGTAAAGAATCAATATGAAACACATTATCGCACGCGCGTTTCAAAATTTTGTTCAATTCGTCAACGACTGATGCGATTATACATGCAGTTATATCGTATTTTTTAAACAAAGAGTGCAACAAGATTTCATACTCTTCCTGTGGAAGTTCTTTATCAGACGCCAAGCGAAAAGTTTCTAATATGCTTTCATTTTCAAACACGCCAAGTGTAATATTTGTATTTCCAATATCAACAGCCAGAAGCATTACACTTCTCCATAATTACTTAATGCATCATTCAAAATTTGTTTCATTTCGTCACGATAAGATTTCGGACTGATAATTTCGCATTTATCATCATAACGTAACAATCTTGAAAGCAAAAGTTCTTTGTTTTCACCCTTATTAGAAATAGCTTTCCAACCAGTTCTATCAGTTTTGGTGTATTGTTCATTTTCTCTTAAATCATATCTTGAGGCTAAATCATCACGAATTAAGAAAATCACAGATTCATCATTAAAGCTTTCAATAAATCTTTCTCGCATAACTTCCAAGCCTGAAAGTCTTCCAGCATCAATCATACGTTCTCTGTTTTTATATAAAACGTGATAGAAGGTTTTTCCTTTTACATCTTCTATGCTTAATGGAATACATTCTAAAATTTGTCTGTTTTTAAACATTAATTTGATTTTATGTTTTTCAGAAATAGCATTTTCAAAAAGCTCTGCTGTTATTTTGTAAGTTGCCTTATCTATTCTTGCAATTTTCTTGTTAGAATAACGGTTTAATTTTTCTAAAAATCCGTTAAAAATTTTGTGATATTTTTTTGTCATCTCTTCTTTAACAAGAGTTTGCATTGTAGTTAATAAATTAATATCGGCATTCGAAAGTTCTAAACCAAACGGCATACTTGTTACAAAATATTTATTATGGATTTTTGGAATTTCTATTCCACAATATCTGCAAGTATTAATATACTTACTTACAACACTGTTATTAAAAATCGGCTCACTTTCGTTAGCATTAAGCTGTTCAATAAGTTCATTCATCGTGTAATCACCTTGCAACAAAATTTGCAAAGTTTTAATTACTTGCATTGAGGATAGGTTTTTCTTTTGAGATAATTTATTTTTATTATTAGCCATTATAATTCTTCCTCATATTTTTCAATTTTTCGATAATTTTTTCTCTTATTGCTTGAGGCTCAAGCACAGTACAATTTGCACCGAATGAAAGCATTCTCTGAACTGCAACAAATTCATTATGATACTCGCCTTCAACAATCATACCGTTTTCTTGCTTTTCAACGATTTTTTCATTTTCCAAAATATCGTTCAAACCAAAACTCTTAATGAAAAATTTCACATGAATGTTTTTTACTTGAATATTATCATCATTTTCTCTTCGAGAAAGAATTGATTTAATGCGCTTAAGATTCAAAACTACAGATTCTTTTTTGCCCAAATCATAAGCATAGAGATAAATTTTATCATTTTGGAACACAAGATTTTGAGCGCAAACTTCTTTTGTATCATTTTCTTTCGCAACAGGATTTTTATAAACAAGAGTCAAAATTCTACTGTTATTACAGTCATCTTTGTAGGATTTTATTATTTCTATATCAAAATTCTTTAATAGAGAAAGTCCGTACAATTCTTCTCTAATTTCATCATCCATTACGTGAAAGGCAAGTTTTCTGAACAAATCATCGTATTTTAAGAGTAACGCCATATCACAATTATCTTTTACGCGCTTGTATATTTTACGCAGTAAAGAAACCTCTTCACTTGTGATATTCAAAGAAAACGGATGTTTTGTCAAAACGTATTTGTAACCTGTCTTTGCACTTGAGCGTGAAATTTCACATCCCATAGTTCTCAAAGTGTTTAAATCAATTCTTAATATATCATCAGAATGTTCAGGCTCCATAATTTTAAGCTCAATAAACGCTTTTCTGATTTCTTCCAATGACCTTGGAGCTTTCATCAAAAGTCCTACCAAAACCAATGAACGAGTACCTGTCAATGATATTTGGTTCAATTCAGTATCCTCTAATAGTTTAAACACAAATTACCCTCTTTAATAACGCAAAAATTTTATAAAATTTGCATACTTATACTCAAAAAACTTATCTATATTATTTACACAAATCTAATAAATATTCAATAGTAGCTTCACAATATCTTCTGTCTTCTGAGCTGAAAGGCAAGACATCGCCTGAAAAATTACGTCTTATATTCGCTAAAACACTTTGTTGTTTACCTTTTGAAATATAATCAATTTTTGTTACAATTGTAAAAATCGGTAAGTTATAAGCTTCTACCCATTCTCTCATTTGAAAATCATTTTTTTGGATATCATGTCTTGCATCAATAAATTGAATTAAAGACTTAATTTGTTTTCGATTAAGCAAATATTCTTCCAAATATTTTTGCCATCTTGCTTGAGCTTCTCTGGAAACTTTTGCATAACCATACCCCGGAAGATCAGCAATCATAAATTTATCAGAAAAATTGAAAAAATTAATCAATCTTGTTTTACCGGGAGTATTGGAAGTTTTTGCAAGTTTTTTGTTGTTGCATAATGCATTTATAAACGAAGATTTACCGACATTTGAACGCCCTAAAAGCGGAAATTCAGGAAACGGAAAATCAGGACATTGAGAAAGTTTTTCTGCACTTATTATAAAATTCGCATTAAGCTGTTTCATTTTGTTTTTCCATTTCTTGTTTTTGTTTTGCTCTATGAGTAACTAAAGAAAGTAAATTATATAGTTTTTCGTTATTAACAACAGTCAATTGAGCTTTGTTTTTCATCATAGAAACATCAATTGACGGTTTATTTTCAAAAATATTGCCCGTTTGAATGCTGACAATCTGCACGAAATTGTCTTTTAGAATGCTTAGGGGTTCTTTTAAAAATATCTCAAATGTTTTAAAAATGTTCATATTTACTTCCGAGTTTGTATAAACATTGTACATTAAAATCTAATTCATGCAAAGAGGAAATTTTTCATGATAATACAAGTCTTAATTCAGACAATACATTGATTATTTTACAACATTATGTTAAACTTAGCACAGCACTTTGAAAGTACAGGCTAAAGATTTTTATTATTTTTCGCTAACGAAAGGAGGTCGAATGATAATCAAAATCAGCGAAAGAGAACTACTAATAATCCTACTAATAGTTCTCACAACCAAAGTCCTATAATTAGGACGCAGGTCAGGGTATTAGCGCTACCCTTGCCTGTACTTTTATTTTAACACATTTTTAAAAGACTTCAAGTTTTAGCTAAAAGGAATTTTACATGAATAATTACTATGAATTAAGAATATCAATTAACCCTGAAATTGAAGAAATAGTTTCAGACATTTGTTTTTCAAATTTTGATTGCGAAGGCGTTGTTTTGGCAGAAGAAACATATAAAGATTTAGTTATGACTGCAACCACAAAAGGAACTTTGCGAGTATTTTTGACGGATTTGAACTGCAATCCCGTTGAATTATTAAAAACAGAACGTGAATTATTAAAAGAACGCGGTTTTTCAGATGAAGAACTCGGAAGTTGGGAAATTACCGTAGACGAAAAAGAAAATCAAGATTGGTCTAAAAAATGGAAAGAAAAATGGACTGTAACTCATGTTACGGACAGAATTGCAGTTGTGCCAAGTTGGTTAACTTATGAGCCAAAAGAAGGCGAAATCACTATCACACTCGACCCCGGATGTGCGTTTGGTACAGGCACTCACCAAACAACGCAACTATGCATGAAAGCGATTGAAAAATATTTAAAAAAAGGTGATAAAGTTGCAGACATCGGAACAGGTTCAGGAATTTTATCAATTTGCGCTATAAAATTTGGAGCGTCTTCTGCTTACGGTTGCGACATTGACGATACTGTAATTGATGTTTGTAGAGAAAATGCAAAAATTAACGGAATCGACGTGGATTACCCTCAAGGGGAATGTAACCCCGCGCCTGTAAAATTTGAGCTTAACACAGCTGACAAAATTACTGAAAAATTTGACTTCGTTTGCGCAAATATTTTACACAACGTTCTTGCAGAAATAATGGGCGATTTGAAAAATATCATGAAAGACGATGCTAAAATGTCTTTGAGCGGAATTTTAGATGAAAAGAAATCGATTGTTTTAGAAGCAATTGAACGTGAAGGTTTGAAAATCATTGATACAATTTCACAAGATCAATGGATTAGTTTTGTTGTAACCAAATAGGCTTGTCAAATTGTAAACAATTTTAAACTTGCATGCTTGACAGCAAAAGCCTTATCATGGTTAAATTGAAGTATAAATAGTATTAGATAGGTTAATCGTGTCTAAACGGGCGCAAAAAAGTTGATAACAATGGACTTTTAAAACGCTCTACGATTCCTCAAAAAGAAAGGAAATACAATGTACGCAATAGTCGAAACAGGTGGTAAACAATACCAAGTTGAAGAAGGACGTTATGTAGACGTTGAATTATTAGGCGAAGAAAAAGACGCTAAAGTTGTTTTTGATAAAGTTGTTATGATTGTTAACGGCAAAAAATCAAAAGTTGGTCAACCATACGTAGCTAACGCTAAGGTTGAAGGTACAATCGTAAAAAATGACAAAGCTAAAAAAGTAATCGTATACAAACAAAGACCTAAAAAAGGTTATAGAAAAAAACAAGGTCATAGACAAGGCTTTGCAAGAGTTATGATTAGCAAAATCAGAACTACAGCTTCTAAAGCTAAAGCAGAAGCAACTTCTGAAGAATAGTCGGACTCGCACCCTTTCAAAGTGGGTGTTTAAAATAGAGGTTGATAAATAATTATAAAGTCAACCGATTAAAATGATATAAAAAAAGGAGAATAAAAATGGCACATAAGAAAGGTATGGGTTCCACCCGTAACGGTCGTGATTCCGAAGCGAAGCGATTAGGCGTTAAAAAATTCGGTGGAGAAATTGTTAAAGCCGGTAACATCCTTGTTCGCCAAAGAGGAACAAAAGTTCACCCTGGTAACAACGTAGGTATCGGTTCAGATGATACTTTGTTCGCATTAATTGACGGACAAGTTAAATTTGAAGCTCACAGACGCGATAGAAAACAAGTTAGCGTATACGCTGTGTAGTTTATCAATAATTATCAAAAATGGCGAAGCCCTAGGGCTTCGCCATTTTTATATACAATAAAATCTACTTATTTTTACCTGTTATCCAATTCCAAGCATTTTTAATGCCTTTACCTATCCAATTCACGGCAGATTTTACGCCGTTAAATACAGCTTTGCCTGCTGGAACCAATGCTTTATTCCATACCCAGCCACATGCTTTTCCTACCGCTTTTCCTGCAGGTGCAATTGCTTTATTCCAAACCCAACTGCAAGCAGAACCAATTCCCTTAAATACAGAAGGAAGTGCAGGTACTAAAGCCATGCCTGCAGCATAACCTAAGCCTATTCCTGCGCCCATTTCGAACATATTGCCACCACCTGCGAAACCGTAACCAAAACATCCCGGAGAAAAACTCATCGGCATTGTCGTAAATGATGGAAAGCCACAACATGCAGAGTTCAGATTGGTATTATGCATTATTATTGTCGTATTACCAAAGCACATATTTTATCCTCGTTATATATAAAAAGTATAGATTTAAGATAAAATTGCCTTTTTTGATAACTCTGATTTACAAATATTTACAAATTAATAATTTATCCCGCGCCAAACAAATCGCCGTCAAAATTCAAACCTTTAGCCTCTTTTAATAAAGGATAATCATCAATATTATTATTTCTTACAAAATCAATGGCTTCACTTCGGGCTAGTTCCAAAATTTTAGCGTCATTTACAATATCAGCAATAATCATATCAGGCAACCCGCTCTGACGAGTTCCCAAAAATTCCCCAGGGCCTCTAATTTGCAAGTCTTTTTCCGCTATTACAAAGCCGTCATTCGTTTGCGTCATAATATCCAATCTTGCGCGTGTTTCTTGAGATTTTGTAGAAGATGATAAAACACAATAAGACTGCAAATCGCTTCTGCCAACACGTCCTCTTAACTGGTGCAACTGCGAAAGTCCGAAGCGTTCGGCATTTTCAATTACTATGACTGTAGCATTAGGAACATCCACACCGACTTCAACAACCGTCGTAGAAACCAAAATATCGTATTCTTTGTTTTTAAATTTTTCCATGACTTCGTCTTTTTCATCATTTTTCAATTTGCCATGCAAAAGTCCGATTTTGTAGTTTGGAAAAACTTCTTTCTGCCAGCGTTCTTTTTCTATCGTAGCAGCCTTAGCAGAAAGCGTTTCACTTTCTTCAATCAACGGATAAACAATATAAGCTTGTCGCCCCGCGTCAACTTCATGTCTTATTAAATCCGCAATCTGTTTTTTGGAATTCGTAAGCGTGGTTATAATCGGTTTTCTGCCTTTTGGCAATTCGTCAATGATTGTCAAATCCAAATCGCCGTTCATAGTAATTGCAAGCGTTCTCGGGATAGGAGTTGCTGTCATAGTTAAAACTTGCGGATTTTGAGATTTCTTCCTCAAAGCTAATCTCTGCTTTACGCCAAATCTGTGCTGTTCATCAATTACAACTGCACCTAAATTCGCAAATTCAACTCCATCTTGAATTAGCGCGTGCGTTCCGACTGCAATATTTGCTTGCCCGTTTCGCAAATTTATTTCAGATTCACGTCTTAATTTTTTACCAATACTTCCAATTAAAAGCTCGACTTTTAAGCCAAGTGGCGTAAGCCATTTGACTAAATTATTATAATGCTGTTGCGCTAAAATTTCAGTAGGTGCCATAATTGCAGCCTGATAACCATTCTCGATTCCTGCAAGCAACATAATCGTAGCAACAACAGTTTTTCCACTACCTACGTCACCTTGAAGTAACCTTTGCATAGGTTTGGTTGAGTTTAAATCATTCAAAATTTCATTCACCGCTCTTTGTTGAGCAGAAGTCAATTTGAATGGCAAGCTTTCAATAAAACGCACTACAAGCCCATCTTTCTTGATTTCTAAAGGTACGGCAGAAAGATTTTTATTGTTTTCTTCCCTTAAAAGTGCAAGTTTTAGTTGAATTAAAAATAATTCCTCAAAGACGAGAGAATATCGTGCTTTTTGCAATGTTTCATTGTCTTTTGGGAAATGGATGTTTTCAATCGCTTCGTTTTTAGGTAGCAAATTATATTTTTCAATAATCTTAGCGGGCAAAACCGTTTCAATATCATTTTTGAAAAGTTGAATTGTACTAAAAATAGCACGTCTTAAAGTTTTGATATTCAATTTATCGCTTAATGGATAAATCGGCACAATTCTTGCGAGATTTATGTTTGCAGGATTAAGAATATCATCATCCATAATAGAATATGTAGGCTTGTCAAGTGTCAAATTCCTATCGTAATTATTGTATTTAACAAGCCCTGACACCATTATTCCAGAGCCTTTTGGAAATTGTGACTTCATTCTCTCTTGAGTATATTTGTTAGATTTTGAAGCGAAAAAGCTTAAACTTAAATAACCTGAACCATCGCCAATTCTTACTTTTATGACACCTAAATTATTTTTCGTGGTAAAAGCTTCAACTGCTTTTATTGTCCCAAAAATTGTCGTAGTTTCTCCGACTTTCAAATCTCGAATTCGTGTTCTTGTCGAATAATCAACGTGTTTGCGAGGAAAATAATACAACAAATCTCCGACCGTATAAATTCCAAGTTTATTTAAAATATAAGCGATTTTTGGCCCGACGCCTTTCAAATACATCACATCAGATTTAAGAGTAAGCGTATTGTCTTTTTGTTCCTCCGTTTTGGGCAACATATCAGCTTTTATAACGTTCACAAGTCTTTCTAAAGAGCGTTTGCGTTGAGGAAGCGTATCCATTGAATAGCGTTCAAAATGCTCAAGCAATACTTTCCATTTCGGATTCTTAGAAACCTTAATTTCTTTTCTTAATTCTGAACAAATAAAAGAAGCAAAGCTTTTGGATTTGCCGTTGATATTAATATATTTATACTTAACCTCAATTTCTACAGCTTTTTTTATTTGCTCAAGATTTTCCATAAGAAAATTATACTATGTGAAATGAAGCGTTTGTGCCTTATAAATTGTAAAGATTTGTAAAACTTTTTAAACATGTCCTAAAGTTTTTATCAAAATGTGCCGTAAACATGAGTATACAAGGGAAAATATAAGGACCTAGCAACAAAATGGGAATGTCAGCATCACAAGCTAATTTATTAACTCTTACGAGTAGGCTTCATGACATTGAGTATAAAGCTCAAAACATTGAAAGCCAAAAAATAGCTTTGGCAACTCAAAAAGACGAGTTGTACCAGACATATTGTGATGCATTAGATGCAAAGAAAATTCAAGTAGCATTTAGAAATGAGAATGCTACAAGTAGCTATGTAGATGCTACATTTGCATCCGTATGTTCTTATAACGAAAACCGAATAAAACAATATACATTAAGAGATACGCAAACTGGTAAAGTTATTGTAGATTCAGAAGTATACGATATGTATACAAATCAAGGTTATGATAATGATAAATACTCTTTTGCTTGGGCAATGATGGGTTTTGGTGATAATAGCTCTTGGGATGGTGGCGATAAAGATGCATCTTCAGTTGGTATTCAAACCTTTCAGGCTGGTGATAGCGGAGAGATGGAAGATCTTTGGATGAGCGAAGTTGAACAAGCTGTTTTTGATAAACATAACAGCGCTAACGACTTAGATTCACAAGTAAAAAGCGCCTATGATAATTTAACAGAAGTTAGCGCAAAAGATGATGCAACTATTACAGAAAAACGAGAAGCATTAAATAACTTCAGAGATAAATTTTACAATAAATATTCAAGCGAAATATACAATTATATGCGACTTAATAAAGGCGATGATCAGGAACACAACGGCAACCCTGAAAATGGTATATTTGATGAAGAATATCCTGAAAATTTAGATACACAACAATTTAACTATTATCTTAATTTGTTTGAACAAATTCAAGCCTCCGGAGGATGTCAAGCTATAGATGCACAATATACCAGCGGTGACGAAGGAGCAGAATGGTTTAATAATATGGTAACTTCCGGCAGAGTTATTGTTGATGTATATAACAACAATAAAAAAGAATGGCAAGAAACCAGCGTTGCCACAAGCACTAACGAAAATTATCTTCAAGAAGTTTCTGATGAAAAAGATTTAAAAAAAGCAGAAGCGACTTACGAATACGAGTTAGATAAAGTTAACAAAAAAGATACCAAATATGATACTGAATTAAGTAAGTTAGAAACCGAAAGAACATCTATTACAACCGAAATGGATGCAATTAAAACTGTTAGAAATGATAACATCGAAAGAACTTTCGGTATCTTTAGCTAAATTTTATAACCTATTTAATTTTCCCTTTTTCCCTTTTTCCTTAGCCACTTCTAATCAAAGTGGTTTTTCTTTTGTATAAACAAATTAAACTTGTATTATGATAAATTTTGCGCCAAAATAATATGTATGAAAGGTATTATTTTTGATTTTAACGGAACTTTATATTGGGACTCCAAGCTACACTATGACGCTTGGAGAGATTTTTCTAAAATTTTGAGAGGAACAGCTTTTACGGATGAAGAAATGCGTGAAAAAATGTTCGGACACACTAATGAAGATATTATTGAGTATGCTATCGGCAAAAAACCGACTCCCGAAATGGTAGAAAAATACGCCAAGGAAAAAGAAGCTTTGTACAGAAAACAATGCTTGATAGACAAAGAGAATTTTAAGCTTGCTCCGGGGGCGATTGAATTTTTGGACTTTTTAAAAGAAAACAACATTCCAAGAACAATTGCAACGATGTCTGAATGGGATAATGTCGAATTTTATATAAAAGAATTTAATTTGCCTCGTTGGTTTGACGTGGATAAAATAGTTTATTCAAATGGCAAAATCCCCGGCAAACCTGCACCTGATATTTTTATGATTGCAGCAGATAAAATCGGATTAAACCCGAAGGATTGTGTTGTAGTAGAAGATGCAATTGCAGGAATTAATTCTGCAAAATCGGCAGGCATTGGCAAAATTTTGGCGATTGCATCATTGGAACCTGTTGAATTTTACAAAGGTATTGATGGGGTTGATTCTATTATAAAAAGCTTTGATGAGATTGATAGAAACATGTTTGAAATTCCTGCTTGTACATTGGGATAGATTCTTTTAGTAGTATTTACCTTTGCGTGGTGACTTTTCCCTTGCGGGTATTCACCTCATCCTAGCCCTGTCTTGGATTATTCGGGCGAGCATAACGTTCCAATGACTACAAATCCTCACGGATTTTTCAAGTCATTTCCATGTTATTAGCTCTTACGGGCTTACGCCCTACCGAAAATCCGCTCTCCTGTAAGGAGAGGGAATAACCATAGTCGTTCATTTTTTATTGACAAAAACCCACCCGCATCTGTAACGCTCAGCACAGCTTCGCTAACAGCTGCGACCTCCCTAACCATGGAGGTTAAAAAAGCGGTCGGGGCTTCGCCCCGACCACTACAAAATATCTTATTAATAATATATATTATAATTGAACCAATTTGGCTGATGCTCATCCCAGTTGATTTTACTCAAGTCTAAAACATCACCTTGTTTAATCTTAGAAGCACTTTCCAAACCTAAATCTTTGGCAATATCTTCTCTAAAATCTTTAACATAATCATTTAGGGCTTCGTTGATTCTATCTTTTGTCCATTTCTTTTTATCTTTATCACCATCGACTGATTTCTTAAGAGCAGGGAACTTATCTAAGTGTTTTGTCAGATAATCTTTAATAATATTATCTAACTTTTCACCTTTTCGAACATAATGTTTAGATTCATCATTAAAATGGTAATATAAATCTTTTTGTACTGCTTTAGAACTTTGGTCATATATCTTTTGTTTTTCTTCTGCTGATAAAACATTTTGTACTGCTGACATAGTAACCAAAGAGTTATACACTTCAGTTCCTTTATTTTTAGGATTTAGAATAAAATCTCTTACTTTCTTTTTGATTTCATTATCCATTGTAAAGCTACAATCATTAAATAATTGAACCATATTTAAATTTGAGAAATCCAGTGTCTTAAAGATAGCTTTAAATACTTTTTGTGCCTCACCTTGTTTGCAGTCAAATGGTAATGATCTTATTATATCAGAAACTGTTGCACCTTTTGGTAGCAGGGATTTATCAAAAGTATAATTACCATTACCATCATCTTTACAATATGCTTTTACTAATTCTAAACGGTGTTCTTGAGAAATAGCAATATCTCTTGCCTTGTTATGCATTATAAGCTTGTCTTTGATGTTTTTATCATCAGGGAATTTCTCTAAAATTTTATCAAATGGAATACTATATTCTTTATTTGTAGCAATTTTATTGTCTATAAAGTCTATTACATCATTTGGATCTTCCATTGTTTCTACCATTTCAGCATAACGAGTGCTTACATCATCAGTATAAAAATGACTTTCAATAGCTTCATTGTATTGACCTTTGCCCATATCTTCAAGCTGTGTGTAATTTAATATTGCTTTTTCCATATCATTATTTGGAGCAACAACAAGCAGTCCATCCATTTCTTCTTTAGTTGGGCGGCGGGTTGGGTTGAAGGTGTATTCTGTTTTGTCGTTGCCTTCGTCATCTTTTGTTGTAGTTTTTTCAAAATACGTTTCGGCAATTTCAGTTTTTGCAGCATCTCGTTGGTCTTCAGGCAATTTGTTAATCCAATCATTAGCTACATTTAGCAATCTAGCATTTTCTAAATTACCTTTTTCTTTTGTATAAATATCTTTGATACGCGCAAGCATAGCGTTTTTAATATCATCAGACCAATCAGCATTGTTTGAATGCTCTAAAGTGCTAAGAACATACATGCTATTTGCATTGATTACCGTTTTAATATCTTCATCACTTGCTTTTAATACTTTCGCGTTTTGCATTAAACATCTTGCCAGCTCAACATCTTTTGTATTTGCATATTCTTTAAACAAAGCTGCTTTCTTTTCATCTGTATCAGCAACTTTAAGTTTATTTACAAATTCATCAAGCGTTTTTTCAGTACTTGCATAATATGCTACATTATCAACAGAAGTAGCATAATTTAATCGACCATTATGATTGTGATATAGATATTTTTCATTAACACCATTCGCTTCATCAGCCTCTAATTTAAAACCATATTCAAATTGTGTATTAGCCAACGCATCTTTCAACTTAACTTCATCATCACTCAATTTTTCTCCGGCTTTTTCTTTTTCGCGGATTTCTTGATACATACCAGCTAATGTTTCATGAGATGTTCTGTCATATTCTACAACAGACATGTCGACATTGTCACCGTCTTTTGGAGTCAATGCGCTTACTACATCAGCATTTCTTGTTAACAACAAGTCTTGAACAAATGCTTTATAATCATCTGATTTTCTATCGACATAATCATCACCGCGAAGTTTTTCCGCAACATTCTTAATCACTTGTTCGTTGCCACCCGTCAATGTCACAAGTTCCTTCAAAGCTGCCAAATTTGTTGCCATACGTGTCGCTTTAGCTTCCGCCGTTTCATTCGCCGGAGCTGTTTTAATTTTTGAAGCTTCTGCTTTAAATTTTTCAGCCAAGTCCTTTAAATCTTTAACTGTTGGAGCAGAAAGTTTTACACCTTTAAACATATACGCCGTATCTGCTTTTCCTGCACCATAAGTAATTTGATACATCTCTTGCGGATCATGATTTGGATTAGAATATTTCATGATACATCCGCCATCCTGATATTTTTTCCTTTGTTCTTTAGTCATTTTAGCAGGTTTCGGCAATTCATTACCTTCTGCATCGACACAAATACCTGAACCCATATTCAAGCCATTTTTTGTAACTGCAATAGTAGAAGTTTTACCATCAACGAGAGTTGGTTGTTTTTTGTAGTCTGCAACTTTATCATTTGCCCCGCCATCTGCTTGACCTTTTTTAGATGTTCCTTTTGTCCAATCATCACCCGTAGCAGTCGCTGTTCCATTAAAAGCTTTTGCAGAGTCATTATTATTCTCTTTAACTTTTTTAATTGCTTCGTCTGTTAATTTAACCTTTAATTTAACGCCTTCTTTAATATTATTAACATCATTAATATTATTTAAGTTAGCAATTTGTGCAATACGGTTATTGATTGCACGAAAATCATCAGTCGGCAAGCCTTCTGCTTCCAATTGCTTTTTAGCAATCGTATAAAGAGTTTCACCACTTCTAACAGGATATAAATCCGCGTCATCAGTTTTGAAATATCCTGCGAGCGTTTCACTATTATAACTGTTTCTCAAATTCTGCATAGCATCATTGTATGCACGACGTGGAGTTTTTCCATCTTCTGCAACTTCTACCGTATAATTATTATTCTCCAAATTGGTCTTAAGCTTTTGCAATTCACCTGCTTCCAGCTTACCGTTACTGTTAGCATCAACCCCTTCAAAAATCGTATCTGCAGGATTTGCTAACTTCTTTTTAACATCCTCAAGCTTCTCGCCTGATTGAATTGTTACTGTTTGACCATTCACTTGAACATTAATACTTGTGGACATTTGATAATCTCCTTTCATGCAACTTACACATTATGTTCATGTTTACGGCATTTTTTTGAAAAACTTTAGAATTTTTGAGGGAATGTTTACAATTTGTTACATTTATTGATTTTTCCCTTGTGGGATAACACCTCACCCTAGCCCTCTCCCGTCCTCCGGACACCCTCCCCCAAAAGGGGAGGGAACTAAAGTCGCTCGATTTGTTGTGAATTAAAATGAGAAACGGCGCTCTGCGAGCGCCGTTTCTAAATCAATAAAATTAAAAAACAAATTAATATCTTGCCAAATATTTATCTATTTCCCACTGTGAAACATAAGTTCTGAAAGAATCCCACTCAATTTCTTTTGCTGTCATAAATTCGTCCACAATGTGTTCACCTAAAGCTGTTTTAGCAATAACCGATTTATCCATACACGTTAATGCTTCTTGCAAACTACCCGGCAAAGATTCAATTCTCATTTTCTTTCTTTCTCTATCAGAAAGTTTATAAATATTTGCTTCTACAGGTTTTGGCGGTTCAATTTTGTTTCTTACACCATCCAAACAAGCAGCCAAGATTGTAGCGAATGCCAAATATGGGTTACAACTTGGATCAGGAGAACGAAGTTCTACACGTGTTGACATTCCACGCTTTGCAGGAACTCTTAACAATGCACTTCTGTTAGCTAATGACCAAGCCATGTAAACAGGTGCTTCATAACCCGGAACTAAACGTTTGTAGCTGTTTACAGTCGGGTTAAGAATTGCCGTAATGCTCTTAATATGTTTCAAAAGTCCGCCAATTGCATATTTTGCAGTGTTAGATAATTGGTATTCTGCTTTTTCATCATAGAAAGCGTTTTTACCATCTTTAAACAAAGATATATTACAGTGCATGCCGGAACCGTTGATACCGAACACAGGCTTTGGCATAAATGTTGCGTGCAAACCATATTGAGCTGCCACAGCCTTTACTGCAACTCTGAATGTTGCAACATTATCGGCAGTTGTCAAAATATCTGAGTATTTAAAATCTACTTCGTGTTGACCATCAGCTACTTCGTGATGAGAAGCCTCGATATCAAAATCCATTTCTTGCAATGTACTTACGATATCAGAACGCACAGCTTCACCTAAATCATCCGGCCCTACATCGTAATAACCTGCTGTATCGTGAGTTTTTGTTGTAATTTTGCCTTCATCATCTTTTTCAAACAAGAAAAATTCAGCTTCCGGCCCAACATTCATAGAGAAACCGAGTTTTTTAGCTTCTGCCATAAGTCTTTTCAAATTACATCTTGGACAACCTTCAAAAGGTGTACCGTCAGCGTTGTGAATATCACAAATCAATCTTGCAGAATTTTTGCCATCGTGTTCTTGCCAAGGTAAAATTTGGAAAGTATTTTTATCAGGGTAGAAAAACATATCTGATGTTTCAATGTTTCTAAAACCTTTGATTGAAGAACCATCTAACATAATTTCGTTATTAAGAACTCTATCAATGTGTTCGGATGGAATGGCCATATTTTTAACTTGACCATTTATGTCTACAAACTGTAATTTAATAAACTGAACATTGTATTCAGTAATCAATCTTTTAATGTCCGCATCTGTGTAGCTAGTGCCACTAAGTGGTTGGTGTTGAAAATCCATACGAATCCTCCATTCTTCTTAATAATTGTATCCTCTACACTCAAATTTATGTTTTAACTTTATATTATTTTTTTTAATTGGTCAATAGTTTTGATATTAAGAATTTATAAAAAATTATTCACTATTTTATCTTATTGTTTAACTTTTTGGTCCTCAAAAATATCAACAAAATCAAATTTATTTGTATCAAAAACGCCCTTATCCGTAATTTTTAATTCAGGAATTACAGGCAATGATAAAAATCCCATTGTCATAAACGGATCTTCTAGTTTGCATCCGATTGAATGAGCAGCCTTGTTTAATTCATCGCATTTTTCTACTACAAAATCAAATTCTTTATCAGACATCAAACCTGCAATAGGTAACGGTAATTGAGAAATAATTTCTCCATTTTTAACTACAACCTTACCGCCTTGGCACTTAATCAATGCAACCGCTGCCGTGTACATGTCAAAATCATTTGTACCAATTACAATCATGTTATGCGAATCGTGTGCCACTGTTGAGGCAATCGCACCGCATTTCAAGTTAAATCCCTTAACAAATCCTTTACCGATATTACCCGTCGCTCTGTGTCTTTCAATTACGCAAATTTTTAATGTATCCGTTTCAACATTGCTTACCGCATTTCCGTCAACGACTTTAACATCAGACATAACAGATTTTGTAATAAGTTGATGAGGAATAACTTCCAAAGCTCTAACTTTCTTAACTCCATCGCCTTCTGTTTGAATTTTAAAATCGTCCATCGTAATCCAACGTACGTTCACAGAGTTACGAGTTGCAATCGCATCGTTTTCAGGAATTTCGACCGCTAATTTACCATCCTGAGCTACAACCTGACCATCTTTTAAAACAATATCAGGCTTAAATGTTTTCAAATCAGGAAGAACAAGCAAATCCGCTTTATACCCTGGGGCAATTGCGCCTAAGTCTTTCAAGCCAAAATATTCAGCAGTATTTAAGCTTGCAATTTGAACAGCCTTAATCGGGTCAACGCCAGCTTCAACAACACGTCTAACCATTCCATTAATATGTTCTTTTAAATCCGCAGGATGTCTGTCATCAGTTACAAAAATACATTTTCTTGTATTAGAAGTTTTAAGAACAGGTATTAAAGCATCTAAATCTTTTGCCGCAGTACCTTCTCTAATCATCACGTAAACACCAAGACGCAATTTTTCAATCGCTTCTTCCGGAGTTGTGCATTCATGGTCGGATTTTACGCCGCTTGCAATATATCCGCACAAATCTTTTCCACTCAAATATGGTGCATGTCCATCAATTCTTTTACCTCTTGATTTAGCAAGCTCCAATTTTGCCATAACGTTTTTATCATGGTTCAAAACCCCTGGGAAATTCATCATTTCCGCAATACCAAGCACCCAAGGTTTGTCAATTAATAAAGACAAATCATAACTATTCAAGTCGAAACCTGATGTTTCAAAAGGAGTTGCCGGAACGCAAGACGGAAGCATTGTGTAAACATTCATTGGCAAATCTTTTACAGCCTCGTGCATAAAACTTATACCGTGCAAACCCAATACATTTGAAATTTCGTGTGGGTCAATAATTACTGTCGTTGTACCGGCAGGAAGAACTGTTTTTGCAAATTCTTTCGGCAACATCATTGTACTTTCCAAATGCACGTGACCATCAATAAACGAAGGTGTTACATAAGCACCGTTGATATCAATTTCTTTTTCGCCAGAATAATTTTCACCAATCCCTGCAATCACGCCATCACAAATCGCGATATCACCTTTGTGAATTTCTTCTGACAAAACATTCACGATATTTGCGTTTTTAATTACTAAATCGGCTTTTTCTAAACCTCTTGCAACATTTATTATATTTGACATATCAAATCCCTATATTCTAATAATTTTGACAAATCTTCACTTTTTATTACTTCCATAATTTTATCCTTAAAACCTTCAGCACCTTCAGTTTTAACACCATTCGGAAGAACAATGTCTGTATTGTTTTTAGAATTAACAAAACCTTTATTTAAGATTAAAAATTCCTTATACAACTCTAAAATTTTCATATCACTTTGATTAATTTCGTAATTTTGACCCAAAAAATATTTCACATCTTTTGGAAGAAGTTCAAGAAACTTAATCATAAATTCTGTATCAGAAATATTTTCTTCTTCATTATATTCTTGACCAAGACAATTGTTATTCAAAATTTCTTGCTCAGGTTGAGTTTTTATATACGCAGCCCACATAAGACATCCAACATAAAATCCCAAATTATTATTAAACATATCAAGCATTTTTTTATAGTATTGTCTAAATTTCATTTTCTTTTGCGAAAGATTTTTAAAACGGCTGATATCCATATATAAATATTCAACAGTTCCCCTAAATGCTAAAATAAATGGTGCAAACCCAGGGTCAAACTCTAATCCTGACATATTTTCTCCTTAAAGTTATTTATACTATTTTAGTTTAATGATTTAGATTAGTCAATTGAGAATTTTCAACCTTCTATTTCAGAATAATTCGTTGTATTATATAAAAATGAAAATCGCTTTTTTACCTATTGATAATCGTCCGGTGTGTTACACTCATGCAAAAAATATCACCGATATTGATGAGAGTATTGAACTCTATCTACCACCAAGAGAGTTTTTGGGCGATTTAACGAGAACTGCTGACATAGAAAATCTAATCAGCTGGCTAGAAAATTTACCACCTGTTGATAACATGATTTTATCGCTTGACACACTTATCTATGGCGGTTTAATTCCTTCCAGACGTTCTAAAGAAACATTAGAAGAGCTAAAATTACGCTTAAAAAGAATTAAACCACTGCTTGAAGGAAAAAATGTATACGCATTTTCAAGCATAATGAGAATTTCCAACAATAATTATAACGAAGAAGAAAAAGAATATTGGGCAGATTATGGCAAAAAAATCTTTGAATTTTCTTTTTCCGGCGGTAAAAACAAAAGCAACATTCCAAATGAAATTATTGAAGATTATTTAGCGACACGCAGACGCAATTTTGAAATAAATAAATTATACTTAGAATGGCAAAAAGAAGGCTTATTTGACACACTCATTTTTTCAAAAGACGATTGTGCGGAAAAAGGTTTTAATGTCGATGAAGCTCATGAGCTTGAAAAACTGGGCGGTAAAACAAAAACAGGCGCAGATGAAATTCCGCTAACACTTCTTGCGCGCTCTATAAAAAAAGAAATTAAAATTTATCCTGAATTTTTAGAGCCTGAATGCAAAAATCTTGTTTCTAACTACGAAGATGTTTCAATTGAAAAATCTGTTCTTGGTCAATTAGAATTAAGCGGATTTCAATTAAGTTCTAAAGAAAACGCCGATATTATACTTGTTGTAAATAATTTTAAAAATAAGCAGGGCGAATTAGTTATGGGTTGGGCAACAGAACCGTTTAACGGCAATTTTATTCCACCAACTAAACCTTTTGCTATTGCAGATGTCAGATTTGCAAATGGTGGAGATAATGCTTTTGTTGAACAAGTTTTAGAAAAATTTGATATACAGAATTTTTACGGTTATGCAGGATGGAATACAAGCGCAAACAGTCTGGGCAGTTTACTTTGTGCAGTTAAAGTTAAATGGCAAAGTGCAAAATACAATGAAAACGCATTCAAAAAACTTGAAATGATTAGATTTCTTGACGACTGGACTTATCAAGCTAATATACGTAAAGAAATCGAAAAACCTTGTGATATAAAAGATTTGATGAAACCTTACGAAACGCGTTTGGAAAATATTTTGGAATACAAAGTTCAAAATATTAATTACACTTTTCCATGGAACAGAAAATTTGAAATCGAAGTAGAAATCGTTTAGAATAATTCTATGTTAAAGGATTTGTGTTCTAATATTTCTCAAAACAAAAATTTGTTAATGTTTTTGACTGTAAGTGTTTATATTTTAGCTTTATTTGCAACGCTTAGCGGATTGAGTCAAATTTTTGCAATCATTTTTTCAATACTTCTTTTGACTGCACTTTTTACGGATTTATTTCCACCTAAATATATTTTAGTTTGGGCATTTATTTTTTATTTAGGAATTTTTAACACCTCTTCAAGGCTCAAAAACACGGACGATTTATTAAACTTAGCACCTCAAAATTCTACTATCTATGGCAAAGTTTTGAGTATTCCGGAAAATAAAGGCAAAGACAAAACAAAATTCTTTTTTAGAGTGGATAAAATTGAATACGACAACGAAGTTCAGGAATTTAAAGACGAAAAGACTTTGGTAACTCTAAATTCTTTAGACAAATTAAAACTTTACGACAATTATAAAATTACAGGGCGTTTATCAACTCCTTTTAAAGCCGGCAATCCTTCTCAATTTGATTACAGTAACTATTTAAGAAATTTTGCTACGTATTCTGTATTTTACGGAAAAACGTATGAAAAATTTGATGGTGAAATCACTGCAAAAGAAAAACTTTTGCAAAAAATAAACGACCATAGAGAAAAAATCATTGACTTACATTCAAACTTTTTAACATCGCCGAATTTAGAAATCTTGGGCGGCATTGTATTTGGCGATGACGCAGTTTCTCCGCCGGAAAACATCAAAAAATCTTTTATTAATTCGGGATTACTTCACATTTTGGCAGCTTCGGGTATGAATGTTGCGTTTATATTTTCCTTCTTTTATTTCTTTTTATCACTATTTAGAATAAATTATAAAGCCAATATATTATTTTGTATGTTAATGGTGCTTGTTTATTCGCTTATGACAGGTTTAGGGCCATCAGTCATCAGAGCAACTTTTATGCTTGTATTTGTACTTTTAGGTAAACTTATTGATAGAGATGCACATTCTGTGTCACTTTTAGCGTTTGTAGCGTTTTTGATGCTCTTATATAACCCAATGTATATAAATGATGTTGGTTTTCAGCTGTCTTTTGTTGTAACCTTTGGACTTTTAGTTACAACTCCGTTTATTGTAAGAAGTAAGAATCGTTTTCTTAATTGGATATTAGGAACAATTGCAATTCCTATTATTGCACAACTTTGGGTAATTCCTATTCAGATTTTTTATTTCAACAACATAAGTTTGTATTCGGTTTTTGCAAACATAATGAGTGTGCCAATTCTTTCCGTAATAAGTTTTGGCGGTTTTGTAAGTTCTCTTATTGCACCGATTACACCGATTTTTGTATGCAAATTATTCGATATAATTTTAAATCCGCTTTTAACTTTCTTAGTTTGGATTTCGGATTTTTGGGGAAGTTTACCGCACGCGGCTTGTCAAACAACACATCCGTCAATTTTTCAAATTCTTGTTTATTATTTAATTTTACTTTTGATTACAGCACTTCTGAATAAAGAAATCAGAGAAAAATATTCAAGAACATTAAAAATCACACTCACTTCTCTTTTATTAATTTTACTTGCTTCAGTAATTCCAATTAAAAACCATAATCTTGAAATTATGGCGTTTGATGTTGGAAATGCAGATTCTTTTTTAATCAAAACTCCAGAAAATAAATACATAATGATTGATACTGCAAAAAGCGGTTATAATGGCGGAAAATCGCAGGCTGAAATGCTGATTTTAAAGTATATGCTGGATAGAGGAATAAAAGAGCTTGATACACTCATTGTTACTCACTTTGATAACGACCACTGCGGTGGTGCGGTTGATTTAATGAACGAATTACGTGTAAAGAATTTGTATGTAAATTCTATTAATCACCCATCAGTGGCTGCAAAAGAAATCTATGAAACGGCTGATGTTCATGATGTGAATTTGATTTTGGCAGAAAACAATAAAACGATTTATAACTCAAACGGTTTAGTGCTTAAAAACTTTATTGCACCTGAAAGCTTAGAAGTTGGAGATAATGAAGCTTCTATTTTGACTTTACTTAGTTACAAAAATTTTTCAATGTTATTTACGGGTGATGCCGGAATTGAAACATTTAACCGATTGAAACAATATTTGCCCAAAAACATTACAGTTCTAAAAGTCGGTCACCATGGTGCATTAGGCGTTGTGAACAAAGAGATGATAAATTATCTTAATCCAAAAATTTCTTTGATTTCAGTTGGAGAAAATAAATTCGGGCATCCGACAACTTACACACTGAATATACTAAAACATACACAAATTTTAAGAACTGATATAAACAACTCTGTTAAATTTGTTATAAATAATAAAAATTTCCAAATTTATACTTTTAATATTAAGAAGAAAAAATATCAATTAAAAAACTCACAAACCGCCTGACAAGAGTACTTTCTTATGTTATCATGTACCTATGAGCAGAAACACTTATCTTAATGGAAGCGTAAAAAACGGAAATATAATGCGTTGGCCAATAAATAATTTGGTCGTTTATATTGCACCGATGAAATTCTATTCTAAGCCTGGCGAAGATGCAAAATATCGTAAAATGGTTTTAGACGCTTTTACTGTTTGGGCAGCTGCTACCGGTGGTAAATTAAGATTTAGGGTTACAAATGTATTAATGGAATCAAATATAAATGTAGACTGGAAAAGAGTTGACAGACAAGCACTCGGACACTGCTATTTTAGTTGGGATGCTCAAGGAAGATTGTATGGCGCAGAGGTTTCCATCGGACTTACTGATGGCAGAATTCACCAGCAATATGACAGCGACATTGAAGTCTATCATACGATTTTACACGAAATAGGTCATGCACTTGGCTTAAATCATAGCCCTTATAAAAGTGATATTATGTACACACCTCACCAATACGGAGTTTCGGCTTTATCTGAAAATGATAAGCTTTCTATAAATTGGCTTTACAGACTTCAGTCAGGAGCTTCTGTCAAACAAATTGCTTCAAAATACGGAATATCAACCTCTACTGACATTGATTCAGTTATCAGAAAAATAGAATCAAAAAATGATAACAAAAATGAACAGCCTCACATGCAGATATCAACAAACCGTGATTTATTAACAGAAGCCTCTAATATTGGGGATTTAAAGCGTTATAACATGATGTTGCAAAATATTTCAATATCTTCAAATGTTAAGAATTATTTAAATAATAACCGCCAAAAATAAAAATTAGGCAATTTTTCTTAATAAAAAAACTTTATTATACTATAGGTTGTTTAAAATATAAGGTTATAGTATAATGAAGGTCAATCCTATGAGTTTTAAATCTAGTGTATTATACAATCGCAAAGTTGAGCAGGCGAATGCAGAAAATCCTGCCAATCCTTTAAGGCTGAAAGCTAATTTATCAAGTTTGGCAGCTCTTTCGAGCTACAATCAAGTTTCTATAAAACCAAAATTTGATTATGATTCTATGGAAATTTTGACCAAAGTTGATGCTTTGTCAAAATTAATTCCACAAGACATGCATATTCCTTACAGTTTTAATTTAAATGAAATTAACGGCGAAAGAATTGTCGGGAAAGACGGAAATTTAGTCAGCATTAGAGAATATGATAATGAAATTATAAGAGATTATATTCCATCAAAAGATGGTGAAAAAATTTCTCAGATTATTGAACGCGATAGGCATAATGGTGCGATTATAGGTAAAATTGAAAAAATTCAAAAAGAAAACAGTAATGATAAAATAAATATCACTGTTTATGATGACAAAATAAATGATAAATATACAATGTTCCAAATTGAAAATGGAAATGTTGCCGGCATTACTGAATTTTTTGCAGATGGTAAAAAATTTAGAACATTACTAAAAGATACATTAACAAATAAACCTCAAAGATATATGGAAGCAAAAGAAGACGAAAATGGAGATTTTATTTTCACAGACGCAAAGCTTGATTCTATTGGTGAAGTAAATGAAATAAAAAAAGTTTCTCCGAACAAGGAAATTTGTATTAGATATGAAGGAGTACAAAAAATTGTTGATGTAAAACAAAAGATTTTAGATGACTAAAATTAACAAAATTACTCGATGTACTTTCCATCAAAAAGTTCCATCACCATTTTTTCCTGATCAGATTCTAAACGTTTTTTGTCACTCTCTGTTTTAGGAGCATCATCAGCACTTAGTTTTTCTGCTGTTTGCTTTGATGCCGTATTAACTGCTCGTTCTTCCTCAAAGATTTTTGGTGGTTGAACCTGCTTTTCAATTTGCGGTTGAGGTTTTGGTTGAATACTTTGTTTCGATTTTGGTTCAAGCGCAACTGCTGGTGTTGCTATTTTAAAGTTTTTTTTTACTGATTCTGCCGTAATTGCGCTATCTCCACCTTGAGGAAGTCTTACCATTACGGAAACATCGGCGTTAAACATCAAACCGGCTGCTTCTACAAGCATTTGTTTTTTGTTAGTATCATTAATCTGCGCAACCAATTTTTCGTTCTTGAATGTAATAATAACCCCATCAGGAGCAATTTTAACCGGAGTTGCTAAATTCAATAAAGCCTTTGTTGAAGGACTTTTTACATTTAACAATAAAGCCTTCCACAAACTCTGAATATCATTACCGTCAGGTTTTTGCGACATTGGTGGCGGTGTAAAATCTTCTTGTTGCGGTTGTGGTTCAACAGGTCTTGGAGCTTCTTGCTGAATAGTTTGAGCAGGAGCTGACTGCATTACTTGAGATTGACTAACTTGTGGTTTAACTTCCTGAACAGGAATTGGTGCAGGACGAGTAACATGAGCAGTCGGCGCTACAGGCTGTGGACGAGGTGCAGGCGTGAAATTTCCGCCTTCAAGAGCTTTAACTCTGTTTTGTAAATCCAAAAGTGTTGAGTTTTCGCTCATATTAGCCAAATCAATCATTCCGACCTCTAACCACAAATGCTGATTAGAAGCAAGTTTCACTTCTTTTATATAATATGTAATTCTCTCAAGCAAAAATACTATTTGTTGAGTTTCTAAAGACTCTTTTTGCTTTACAAGTTCTGCAATTTGAGCTTCATTAAGTCCGGTAAGTTCGCTCAACAAATCAGGCTTACAATTTTTCACTATAAGCAAATTTTTAAAATATTCAGATAAGTTAGTCAAAATTTGCAACGGCTCATTACCTGAATTATAGATATCATTAAGAATTTCAATAGCTTCATTTGGTGATGAAGAAATTATTTTATCACTCAATTTATTCAGAACATCAAACGAAATTCTGCCAAGTACTGCATTAACATCTTCAGATGTAATTTCCTTTGAAACACCAAGCAAGCTTAATTGGTCTAAAAGTGAAATACTGTCACGCATACCACCGGCTGAGTTTTTCGCAATCGTAAATAGCGCATCGTCCGAAATATTTATTTTTTCCTCGTCAGAAATATATCTCAAGTGTTTAACAATATCATCGGTTGTAATTCTTCTGAAATCGAATCTTTGACAACGGCTTTTAATCGTATCGAGAACCTTATGCACTTCAGTTGTAGCAAGAATAAAAATCACGTTTTCAGGCGGTTCTTCCAATGTTTTTAACAACGCATTGAACGCATGGTTAGTCAACATGTGAACTTCGTCGATAATATAGATTTTATATTTGCCATGCACAGGAACATATTGAATTTTTTCCAAAATGCTTTGCGTATCTTCAACTTTTCTGTTACTTGCTGCGTCAATTTCAATAACATCCATTGGAACAGAATTCATAATATCTAAACAGCTTTCGCACTCACCACAAGGATGAATGGTAGGGCCGTTTTTACAGTTCAAAGATTTTGCAAGTATTCTTGCAGTGGAAGTTTTACCCGTACCACGAGGGCCTGTAAACAAAAATGCATGCGCAATTTTTCCAAGCTCAATAGCACTCGTCAGAGTCTTTTTGATATGTTCCTGACCTACAAGTTTATCTAAAGTTTGCGGACGATATTTTCTATATAATGGTACGTAATTTCCACTCATACAACCAGTTTATCATGGAAATAGAATACAGTAAAACAAAGAACGACTAATTTTATGCGTGTAGCAACTACACTTTTTAATAACCCATATATAAAGTAAAAGCGATAATTAAAAATTATCGCTAAATTATGTGTGTGTATTATAGATTTTTTCTTTTTAATGCTTATTATGCAATCGCACTAAATTGTTTTGTTTCAGTTTGTCCTGCTTGGTCGTTTTCACGAATCATATTAAATGTTCTATACAACTTGTAACCCAAAGCTTTTAGTGGATTAGCATTTACTGAATCAGCGTTTTGTGCGAATTCTCTATTGTGTTGAAACTTAACTGATGCATTTGGATCTCTTAACATTAAGATTGCACTTTGAGAACCTAAATCTCTTGTCATATATTTATTATTAGAATTTTCTTTGAAGTTTACGTTTGAAATTTTAGTAATTTGCATTTCTATCACCTCTGTGAACTTTCTGTTAATTAAGTGTTTGTTTTACACTTCATTTAACAATTTCATTATGCACCATATAAAATAAAATGTCAAGGGGTTTGTTCTCTTTTTGTTAACTTTTGTGAAATCCAGTAGATATAAAGCATTCAGGGATAAATGTCAAAAATACACTTAAAAATTACCCAACAAGACACTAGCCAATCGGTGTATTTTTTACACTTTTTATTTTGGGCATGGCTTTTCATGCTTTTTCAAAATGTAAAATGATAGGTTGCAAAGCTCCTTTTATTCTTTTAAAATATATACAAAAGGTGGTTTTATGGTTGAAAAGAAAAGAATTTTGATTGTCGATGATGACACAGAAATTAGGGATTTATTAGAATTTGACATTTCTTCAAGCGGTTATTTTGTAGACACGGCTTGCGATGGAATGGAAGGATTGAATAAGGCTTTAAACAACAAGTATGACTTGATTTTACTTGATGTCATGATGCCAAAAATGAACGGTTTTGATGTTTGTAAAAACATCCGTCAAGCGAAGATTAATGTTCCGATTTTAATGTTAACAGCAAAAGGTACAATTGGCGATAAGACAAGCGGTTTTGACAGTGGCGCGGATGATTATTTGGTTAAACCGTTTGATATTCAAGAGGTTTTGTTAAGAATTCGTGTTTTGTTACGCAGAAACCAGCCACAAGTTGAAACAATAACATCTAACGAGATTTCAGAAGCAGGCGAAATTGAGATTTTGCCTGACACTTTAGAAACCATAATTCTTAATAAAAAAATAAAACTTACACCTACGGAGTTTGAAATTTTGTATTGCTTAATGCAACATTTCAATAAACCTGTGACTCTTGCGACACTTCTTGAAGAAGTATGGGGTTACAGCAGCGACGAAGATGTAAGAATGTTAAGGGTTCACGTTGGCGCATTGAGAAACAAAATCGAACCTGACACCAAAAAACCTAAGTACTTGCATACGGTGACAAATGTCGGATATAAGTTAACACCGTTTGGAGAAGCTTCTTAAATGGAAAATTGAAAGTGGAAAATGGAAAATTGTTTTAAAATTTATCAATAATATATAGTTCAATATTGGACGTATTTTATTAAAAAATATGTAGGGTGCAATTTTTTGCACCATATAAATAACTTTCAACTTTCCACTTTCAACTCAAATATAATTTTTCGAATTAGACAAAAAGCGTGGAATAAAAATGGTTCAATTTTTTAGTAAAAGAAGATTAAAAATAGCAGAACAGATAATTATTGTTATCTTTTTTGCAGTGCTGATTCCGATGACTGTTAGCGGTGTTATTATAAGCAACATTAACCAACAGTCAAACCGTGCACAACTTCGCTCGGCAGCCGTTATGATTGCAAATATCGTATCTGAAGAAATTGACGTCTTTGAGCATTCAATTAACAATGAACTTACACAAATTATTGCAAGCCTCGAATACTTGAATAATCCAAGCCAAGAACAAAGTTATCTTGATAGTATCATTGGCAACTTACCGTTTTATAAGGAACTTGCAATTGTCGAAAAGAGTCAGCTTGAAAAATACAAAATGTACAGCATCCAAGATGATTATGCTGTTTTTAGTCGTCCTATGAAAAACGGACACTATTTGGTTGCGGTTTTAGATATAAATAATCTGCAAAAAAATCTTTTCAAAACTCTAACCGAAGATAAACGACAAATATTTGTTTTGGCAGGAAAAGACATCGTTGCAACAAGTAATTATTCACAAGAAGGCTACGATAAAAGTATTGCACAACTTCCTGAAAAATTAAAAGAAAATGAACCTGTAATCTATGGTGACACTAAAAACCAACCACTAGTTTATCTTAAAAAAACTGATCCGGATGTAACAATTATTGTAAACACTTCTAAGGCGGTTACAAAACATACAATTGACTACAACCGTGATAAAATCATACTTTCAATACTTCTTACCATACTCACTGTATTCTTTGTTGTAGGATTATACACATCTTACCTGTATATCAATATTCGTCAGCTTTTCAAGGCAATTATTGCGATATCAAAAGGAAACTATGAAAGAAGAATTAGGCTATTAACCAATATTTTCACGCCTTTCGAGATTGTTTTCCTTGGAAATGAGTTCAACAGAATGGTTAACCAGATTCACAAGTCCTATATTCAGCTCAAGAAAAAGAACAAAGAGCTTAAACAAATGAATGAATTTCGCTCAAACATGATTGATACGGTTAGTCACGAATTCAGAACACCGCTTACAAGCATTCAAGGCTATACTTCAAGACTCTTAAGACAGGATATCAAGATTGATGAGGAAACAAAAGTTAAATCGCTTAAAATTATTAAAAGACAATCTGAACGTTTAAAACGTATGATTGAAGATTTGCTTGTAATTCCTGACATTGAAGGTGCAAGATTGAACGTTAATTTGGTTAATCTTCCGATTAATTCTATCATTGAAAGTTCAATTATGCTTGTCAGAAACGACGCACATAAAGAAATCGTAAACAACGTTCAAGATTGTGAAATTGAAATTTTGGCTGACACAGACAGGATTGAACAAGTTTTTGTTAACTTAATAGAAAATGCTATTAAATATTCAAATGATGATAGCCCAATTACTTTGGATTATGAAATAAGAGATGAAAAACTTGTTGTGAGCGTTCAAAACGCTTATGAAGTTATTCCTAGAGAAAAACTTAAGACTTTGTTTGATAAATTTACTCGAGTTGATGATAAGACTACACGCACAACTCGTGGAACAGGTTTAGGCTTGTTTATCGTAAAAGGTCTTGTTGAAGCAATGAACGGAGAAATCAGACTGTATTCTAACGAAGAATGTGGTTTTTGCGTAAAAGTATTTATGCCAATCGCAAGAAATTTAGACGATTAAATTCGCTAAGTTAAATTTCTCTTTGCCCTCAATTGCTTTTGAGTTTTTAGAATAAAACTTTTTATTGATGAATAATAACCTATTGCCAAAACCAGTGATGCTGCAATCCAAGCAATCGGCCCCGCATAAAATACACCAAAATAACCGATTTTCGCTGCCAGATAAATTGCTGCAAAAGCTCGCATTAAAAGTTCACCGACTGATGCCAACATAGGAATAACAGCTCTTCCAAGCCCTTGCAAAGCGTTTCTGTAAATAAAGATTTGAGCAAGGAAAAAGTAAAAAATAGAGCTTCTAAACAAATAATCATGCGCGATTTTTACAATATTTTCATTGCCTGCACCAATAAAAATTCTTACCAAATCGCCACCCCAAAAATGCATTATAAAAGCCATAAATATACTTAAACCTAAATTGATAAGTGACGCTTTTTTCACACCGAATCTTATTCTGGAAAAACATCTTGCGCCAAAATTTTGCGCAACAAAAGATGCTAATGCCACACCAAAAGATATCATCGGAAGTGTCGCAATCTGTTCAATTCTAAGAGCGGCTGTGAATGCAGCAATCACATTAGCACCAAAAGTATTGCAAACACTCTGAATGATTAATATGCTTAAACCTAAAATTGCAAACTGCACAGCCATCGGAATACCAACTTTTAAATGCTCCATCGCAAACGGAAATGCTTCTTTCCAATCAAAAATCCAATCCCGTGTTTTTAAATGCAAAATCGGGAAATGCTTCTTTACGTACCAAACACATAAAAGCCCTGATATTGCTTGAGAAAGCACTAACGCTAAAGCCGAACCCGGAACTCCCAAATGAAATTGCAATATAAATAACAATGCCAAAAATATATTTATAATAGACGCAATAATCAAACTATATAAAGGAGTCATGCTATCGCCTAAAGCCCTGATTATACTCGCCAAAAGGTTATAAAAATTTGCTACAAACAAACCTAAAACAACAATTTGAATATAATAATAGGCATCCGCATAAATTTCTTGAGGTACATTCATCAAATAAAGAATGTGATTCATAAAAACAGCACAAAATACTGTAAATAAAAGAGTAAACGCAAAACTCAACATAGTCGACATTGTAACTGAACGTCTTACTGCCTCAAAATCCCTTGCGCCAAATTTTTGACCTGTAATTACCGAAAAACCGTTTGTAAGCCCAACAATTATAAACATTATCAAGAAAAATAAAGGTGACACCGCTCCAACTGCTGCAAGCGCATTCATCCCTAATGTTCTTCCAACGATAATAATATCCGCAACATTATAAAACTGTTGAAAAATATTCCCAATAAGCAAAGGAATAGAAAACAACAACATCAATTTCAATGGTGCGCCTTTTGTTAAGTCGTTTATCATCTCGGTTAGCCTCTTTTGATATTATATCACAGAGGAGTTAAAGAACATTTACCGATTCCGGCGCACAAAACGATTCCAACAAGCATTCGGCACACTTGATTAGTTTACCAGTCACAGACTTGCATTTGTTAATTAATGTAAAAAACCGGCGCAAATTTGGCAATTTTAATTTTGTTTTGATGTTACATTAAGTAGAAGGAATCATGTGTATGTCAACATTTGGTGATTATAAATCATATAAAAGATATGAGCCGGCTTATGCTGTTTGGAAAAACAATCGTGATACAGCAGAAACTAAGCGTTTGGCATACTTGAAACAAAATCCGAATGAGATTTCTAATGAAGATATACAACGTGGTCAAACGCTTATTCGAGCAATTGATATTATGGACGAGTATTCACAAAAACGTGCAGAAGATACAGAAGTCGCGACAGAAGCAGCAATGGGTATGGCGCTAGAGTTATTGATGATTGGTGGGGCAGGTATTGGATATTTAGCTGGACAGTTAAAACCTATAAAAAACTTGATAAGCAAATTAGGTAAAAACAGTAAACAAACAGCAAAGTTGAATAGTATAATTCCCGTCATTGCAGGCGGTTTATTGGGTACAATTGCATCTTTCCCTTTGCAGGCTTGGGGCGCAAAAGCAGAAGTTTCAGCTTCCAGAAAAGGACGTTTTGAAGCAATGCGCAAAGAACTAAACAATCCGAACAGCTTCGCAATCCTTAATGATGAGCAGATTAGAAAAGCACAAGAAATTTCAAAAAATATTGCTTTAGAAGAAGATAATACTAAAAACAAAATCAAATCTGCTTTTTTGTCTGGAACAGGCTTGGAGTCTTTAAAAACACTTGCAAGTGACAGCAAAGATTATAAGAAACAAAGACAGCTTTTTGAATTAGAATTACAAAGAGATAAAGAACATCTCAACGATAAAATGACTCCTGATGAAATTGAAAAGGCAAAAAAAGATCAACAATTATTAACAAAGCTCGTAGAAAAAATTGATATTGCATCACAAGATTATGCAGAAAATGCCGAACTTACAGCCGGTGCTATTTTTACAGGCGTACTTGGTTTTTCTGCATTAGGTAACCTGCTTATTGAAAAACTTTTAAATGCTTGCAAAGTAAAATCTGCTCCGAAAATTGCATTAACAACAAAGATTTTAGGCGCAGTCGCCTCTATGGGTTCGGCTATTTTTATGGCACAAATCTCAAAAAATGCATCAAGAGTTGGAAGGTTTAAAGTAAAACAAGAGTTGATGAAACATCCGGAATCTTTTGTTTATGTAGATGATGAAAAAGCTAATAACATAAAAGATTTTAATATTGACAACAAGAAAAAAGATGGAATTTTTGAATTTATAAAAAATGTGTATAAAGATAATAAAGACTATCAAAATTACAAAAAGACCAAAGCAAATGAAGAAAAAAGATTTTATAAAGCTGTTGAAAAACTAGAATTGGATGAGCAACAAGTTAAAGATGCCAAAAGATTACAAAAAAATGCATTCAGAACTTTTAATAAAGTAGACGATAATTCACAAAAGTATTCAGAAAGTGTTGAAGCACTGGGTCAAGCCTCTGCATTCCCAATAAACTTAATATTCTCCGGTTTAGGAGCAATTATCGGTTTAAAATTTCTTAATAGAAAACCTGCGAATAAAATACAAGAAGCCGAAAACTTTATAAAATATTTTGGTGTTATACTGGCAAGCTCTTTACCTTCAATATTAATTAACGCACATATTACAAAAGAGCAAAAAAAGGCATCACGCGTTGCTGACATGTTAGCCATCAACGAAATGCAAGATTATAGAAATTTTAGATAGCATTAAAAAAGTGGAAAATTAAAAATCTTCCACTTTCAATTTTTATTACTAAAAAAGCAGGGTGCAATTTTTTGCACCATCAACCTAAGTATCAATGTTTGTTGCATACACAGCATTTGATTCAATGAAATCACGACGAGGCTCAACCTTATCGCCCATCAA